>CAIRNW010000103.1 GCA_903879995.1 uncultured Bacteroidota bacterium | reverse complement strand
TTAGAATAAAAAAAATGCGTGTAAATCACTGATTTACACGCATTAGGCCACTTTTTAGTGTTTTTTAAGCGGAGGAGGATCGGTATGGAGGGGTGAGTAGTAAGGTTTTTGTTTAGTCAAATAACGATCAAACCATGCAGCGGAACAATAACTATAAGCCTTCTGGCGGAAAATCCAAATCTTCCGGCTCAGTGGATGCCCCGTTAGCGCGAAGCCCCTCAAATCCCAACCCCCAACGCACGCTGGCGCGATGTTTCAACATCGTGACATCCTTTTCCTGTCGGCTATGCCGACAACTACAGCACAGATTTTAGCGCTACCCCACTTGCACTATTCGTTTTTTGAGCTTAACTTTGATATGCCGAACAACCCATGAAATGAGTGTCAAAGACAAAATCCGTGACCAGCAGGAGAAAAGAATATCCAATATCCAACGCCCAATGTCCAATATCCAAGTAGGGCGGGCGCCCGGGATGAGTACAATAGCTTGGCTCTTCACTCCTGACCGGCCAATTGCCCTTGTTAATGCCGGATGTAAGTGCTGACGCCAAGCACGCGCACCACTTGGATATTGGGCGTTGGATATTGGATATTTCCCCCTCTGCGTTGTCGGCGCAGCCGACGGGGATACTCGGCACGAGGCTGAAGCCATCGCGCCAGCGTGCGTTGGGCTTGGGATTGGGTAGCTTCGCGCTAGCGGGACCACTCCGAGGTCTTTGGATTGCGATAAATCGGTCATTCCTACAAACGTTTGACCTATCCGAGGTCGTTTTTATCCTTCATGCGTCTGCTCAGGGAAGGCAGGCCTAAAAACAATAAATAATTGAACCTAAATTTATCCAAATGGCAAAAATAAACGTACAGCAAACAGACGTAACCATTCTCAAAATCAACGAGGATGATTACATCTCTTTGACCGATATAGCCAAGTTTAAAAGCGATGACCCGACTGCCGTCATTGCCAACTGGATGCGAAACCGCAACACCATTGAATACCTGGGCATCTGGGAAACCCTTTACAATGCGGATTTTAAACCCCTCGAATTCGAGGGGTTTAGAACCGAAGCCGGTTTGAACGCTTTTACCCTCTCGCCGCAAAAGTGGATTGATGCCACCAATGCCAAAGGAATCATTTCCAAATCAGGAAGATACGGTGGTAATCATGAATAAAATCAATGAACTGACTGAAACACTCCGCTAGCGCGAAGCTCCCAAATCCCAACCTCCAACGCACGCTGGCGCGATGGGATTGGGTAGCTTCGCGCTAGCGGGGACATAGGCTACTTATTCGTGACGGACGACTAAGTAACCTTCCAAATTCTTACTTAGTCGTCCTTTGCGGGGAACCCGTAGATGGCAGAAATCAAAGCAAATAAAATATCAACGGCTAAAGCCACCGCTTTTCGGGTAAAAAAAAGCCGACTTGATACTGATGCAGAAGATTTCGAGCCATCGGTGGAAAACCCCAAAACCACTTTAAAAATCAGGGCGAGGATGCCGAAAATCGTTCAGAGTAGGCAAAACACTTTCATTTATTCCAATCATTTATGAAAAACGCTTTTAGATCAACAATTTATTTATTGCTGGCTTTTTTGTTCCATAGCCAGTCATTTGCACAGCTTATCATGGAGAAATCTGCATCGCAGGTTTCTTTGTCCTCTGTTGAGCAGCAATTTGTGCAAAAAATTACCCAGCAGGCCGATACCAAAACTGCAAAATTTATTTCCATAGGGGACATTGCAACGTATGAAACCAATGGCATGGTGACATTTACCCTGCCTGGTCTTGGCATTCTTACTTCCGAGGCTGTTCATGTTGAATATCAAAGCCCCACTGACAATCCCAGTACTTTTTTATCTAATCAGCCCAGTATAACGTTGAATACGCCTTTTTGCGAACCGTCTTTTTGGTTACAGCTTACCGTTACTTCAGCAGATGGTCTTACCCGGACATCCAGAAGAAGGGTAGGTATTGTTGAAGAGTGCCCCCATTTTCAAGGAGAAGTAGAAGATCGAGGGTTGAAAAATAACCAGATACAAAATCTCGGAAAGATTTACCCTAATCCCACAAAGGATAAATTTGACATTTTGATAGCGCCATTTGAAGGTAAATGTACAGAAATAATCCTTTCTGATAATTTTGGAAGACTGGTAAAGCATATCAAATCGTGCGAATCGGGATCAATAGAGATTCCTGTTGAAACCTTGCCCCATGGCATCTGTTTCGTATCTGTTCGGAGTGAATCTAAAATTGAGACACACAAATTAATCATCCAAAACTAACCCATTATGAAAACGCTGATTTATTTTTTGGTAATTCTTATGGGAGTTTTAGCTTCATGTGGTAAGGATAAAAACGCTTACGAAATCCCCATATACCATGAAGGGGATCAAGGCTCCGGATGGGGCGAGGCCAAAAGGGATGGAAAGGGATGGAAGGCTACCGCATTTGCAAGAAACCATCAGGACGGGAGCGGTTACATTGGAATTGACTTTAATACCTTTACAACTCAAGGCGACATCAGGGAGAGTCTTTCTTTCAATGAAATCCCCCTCAAGGTCGGCAAGTATCAAATAAAGGGTAAAGTTGGGGACACATACGATGGGCTTGTTGGGTCTAATTATGGACTAAGAGAAAGCGACGGTGATGTGATTGGCGCAGTTTATTCTCACGATGATGCTTCGACAGGGTACATAGAATTAACTAATGTGGATACCGCTTCTAATGTAGTGGAAGGAATGTTTGACAAAGCCGTTTTCATACGATTTACACCTATTGAAAGTATATATCCTGAAACTGTTGTTTTTAAAAATGGTAAATTCAGAATGAAAATAGTTGAATAAATAGTGGTTCTGCCATCAATGCGCCCCCGGAAATAGCCGCTAAACGCGGCTACATCGGGGGCGCCCCCGTTAGTGCCAATGATAAAATAAACACAACCAACGATTTGTACAAAATGAGCCCGACAGCACTGGCAATTGCCAGACTGGGCAGCGGATTGGCCTGTACCCAGCTCAGAAGTCCGGGCTTGTTATTATTTTCCATAGTTGTGATGGGAGTTGTAGGTGATTCCGAGGTAATCGTGTTATTGGATTCGCGCTGCACGGCAGCGTCTCTAATCATCAGTTCAGGTTGAGTAACGGGCAGCTCCGCTGGTTCCAGCTGCGACATCACCGAAGACGCAGAGGGGTCATTTGCCACTTCCAGGACAATCGTGTTGCTGTCCACCTTCACATTTTTGCCAATCAGACCGGCATCCTTGAGAATATCAATGGTGGCAATAATCAGGGGCATTGCAGCAGCAATAGCAGATGCCGTTACAGGCTCTCCCAGTCCTGAGGAACTGCCAGCAAACCCGTAACCGCTCAGACCACCTGCTTTTCCTTTGAGAATGGCATTCTGGAGCGCTGTTTTGCTCCCCTGGAGCTTGTCGGCAAAGAGTTTTTCCACCCTGGCAAGTGCAGTCTTTGATCGCTGCCAGTCCGCTGCCGATACACCTTTTGCGGCTGCCTGTGCCTGTGTGGCGTAGCCCCACTTGAGCCGGGCAGCCATACCCGATACATTGAGTTTCAGGGCAAGCAGGTATCCATTGCGGGCCACAATCGAGACCGGATTATATTTAAACGCGACAAAACTGAGGTGTTATTCCGTTTTATCGCGATTTCTCGTCAATTTTAGTCACTGAACATTCAATCAGGAAAGATATTCCTCATGATTATCCGGATGTGCTGATTGTGTCTGAATTCCAGATAAACCGGCTCCAGCTGGTACAAATCGAGCAGGAAGTATCGGACAAACCCGGTTTCGTATTGCCATGAAAACAAAAACAGCCCGGAAAGCTCCAGGCTGTTTTTGTTTTCATGGAAAAAGTCTTGATCACTATTTATCCATCACCTCAATCCTCAAACAAACTCATCTTTGTCCCGTTCATCTCCTTCAACCTGGATCAACAAGATGACTGACGATGAACTCGGTGAGATGTCCTCATCGTTACTGAGAACATTTTTCTACACACTTTTCCTGGGTATTCGCCCTGATCTGGTTTTGGAGAAATTGGAAAAAATCGCTAATTTTGTATCGGAATTGATGAGCCTGGAGCAGTGGATGGAAATTTATGGTACAATAACAGCCTA
>CAIRNW010000102.1 GCA_903879995.1 uncultured Bacteroidota bacterium | reverse complement strand
AGCGAGGTACTTTTCAAAGTGGTTATTGTATTCTGGAGTCTAAAAAAGTAGTGGTCCTGAATAAGTTTCTAGCCACTGAAGGACGAATCAACACCTTGATTGATTTGATCCCACAACTTCAAATTGATCCCGGACATCTATCGGAGGAGTCAGCCCGTTTACATGAGGAGGTGCTCTCCCGTGTTGAAAGTGCGGAGAAACCCGAATAATTTTAGTACATGAATTGTCCTCCGTTACGGATTACATTTTTAGGTACCGGAACAAGCGGAGGTGTTCCCATGATTGGTTGTGACTGTTCCGTTTGTCACTCTAACGATTCCAAGGATAAGCGACTTCGCTCGAGTATTATGGTTGAATCTGCTACCACTCGATTAGTTGTTGACACAGGTCCTGATTTTCGCTACCAAATGTTGAGACAGCAGGTGAAAAAACTGGACGCCGTTGTGTTTACGCATCCGCATAAAGATCACATGGCAGGACTTGACGATATCCGCGCCTTTAATTATTTCAGTAAACGGCATATGGAAATCTATGCGGACTCTCTCACCGAGGAAGCCTTGCGTCGTGATTTTTACTATGCATTTTCTGATACGCGGTATCCGGGAATTCCTGAACTCAATTTGAATACCATTACGGAAGAACCCTTTCTGGTTGGAGATATTCCTGTTCAACCGATACAAGTTTGGCATCACAGAATGCCAGTATTGGGTTTTAGGTTTGGCGCATTTACCTACATCACCGATGCCAACCGGATAGAGTCCGATCAGCAACAAAAAATAAAAGGAAGTGAGATCATGGTATTGAATGCGCTCAGAAAGCAAGACCATCTCTCTCATTTTACCCTGGAACAAGCGCTCCTGCTCATTGAGCAGCTTCAAATACCAACCGGATACCTCACCCATATTTCTCACCAGTTGGGCAAACATGCCGAGGTGGAAGCGGAACTGCCGCCACAGATTCACCTGGCCTATGATGGCTTGGTGCTGGAGCTATCTTAATTTCCGAATTTATTTTCACTAACAGTTGTTAGTTTCTTTGGGATTCCTTCTTATATTGCATAGGCCTCTGGCAATTGCTTTTGTTTATATGATAACGGATGCCACTCTCAGCGGGGTGGCATCTTTTTTAAAAAATTGATTGTTGTATGAATTTTGAAACGCAGGATTTGACGCAGCAGGTGGCTTCAGCAGCCCGTGAGTTTGCGTTGTCTCAAATAGCTCCCCATGTAATGGAATGGGACGAACAACAGTTCTTTCCAAAACAAACTTTGCAAGAGCTGGGTAAATTGGGTTTGATGGGAATTTTGGTTCCTGAAGAATATGGTGGAGCGGGACTTTCTTATTTTGAATACAAGGTAGCCATTGAAGAAATAGCAAAGGTTTGTGGATCGGTGGGACTCAGTGTGGCGGCACACAACTCTCTTTGCACCGGACACATCCTGTATTTTGGTAATGACGAACAAAAAAAGAAATGGCTTCCCTTGCTGGCCAGTGGTCAATGGATTGGTGCTTGGGGTTTAACAGAGGCCAATACCGGCAGTGACGCAGGTAACATGCGTTGCACCGCAACAAAAAATCAAGAAGGGAATTGGGTACTAAATGGTACTAAGAACTGGATCACACACGGTATTTCTGGAGATATTGCCGTGGTGCTTTGCAGAACTGGAGAACCCCGTGCAAAAAATAACGCCACAGCCTTTGT
>CAIRNW010000101.1 GCA_903879995.1 uncultured Bacteroidota bacterium | reverse complement strand
TGACGGGATCGAACCGCCGACCCTCTGCTTGTAAGGCAGATGCTCTAAACCAGCTGAGCTAAGCTCCCTTAAGAGGGTGCAAAGATAAGAGGTGGATGTAATTTACCAAAGGTATTTTTCAAAAAGAGAAGCCCGGTAACTTTGTGCCATGGCGAAGCCCAAAACACAACCTTACGAACAGACAGATGTGTTGGATTTACCCCTGACAGCAACTGAGCAGGTCTGGAAATTGATTGTTTGGAATGATGAGGTCAACACATTTGATTGGGTTATTCAAGCGCTGATGGAAATCTGTGGCCACAGTCGGGAGCAAGCAGAACAGTGCACCCTTTTCATTCACTATAAAGGCAGCTATGCCGTTTTAGAGGGCCAGTATGAAAAATTACATCGACACTGCGCCCAAATTTTGGAGCGTGGCATACAAGCAACAGTTGAGTCATCAAACGGATAGTCTTAAAGTCCAACCACCAAATATCCTGTTAGCAAATAGACACATCTATTCTACAGTAAAACCGGGTATTTTTGCACCCCATGGAACTGAGTAAGAGTTTTAACCACAGCCAAGCTGAATTGAAGTGGTACTCCCACTGGATGAAAAAAGGATATTTTCATTCCGAACCAGACGGAAGAGAACCCTATACGGTTGTTATTCCACCACCCAATGTTACTGGCGTTCTCCACATGGGGCATTGCTTGAATAATACCATTCAAGACATCCTAATCAGAAGGGCCAGGATGCAAGGGAAAAATGCTTGTTGGGTTCCAGGAACTGATCATGCTTCTATTGCAACGGAAGCCAAAGTAGTACAATTGTTACGCGAAAAAGGAATTGCAAAATCGTCGCTGAGTCGTGACGCATTTTTAAATCATGCCTGGGATTGGAAAGAAAAATATGGTGGTATAATTCTGGAGCAATTAAAAAAAATTGGCTGTAGCCTGGACTGGGAGCGTACCCACTTTACGATGGATCCCACCTATTACCAAACGGTTATCGGTGTATTTGTAGCACTTTATCAAAAAGGCTATATCTACAGGGGTAAGCGTATGATCAATTGGGATCCAAAAGCAAAAACAGCGCTCAGTGACGAGGAAGTTATTCGGAAAGAAACTACACAGAAATTATACCACATCCGTTACAAGCTAGACGGCGCGGATGACCAATACATCGTAATTGCCACCGTTCGTCCAGAAACCATCATGGGTGATACGGCTATATGTGTACATCCCGAAGATGAACGCTATACCCACCTCCATGGTAAAATGGCATTTGTTCCTTTGATCAACCGAAAGATTCCCATTATCACTGATGAATACGTAAGCAAGGACTTTGGAACAGGTGCATTAAAAGTCACGCCCGCGCACGACAATAATGATTATCAATTGGGGATTAAACATCAATTGGAAGTTATTGATGTACTCAATGATGACGGCACCTTAAGTGAAGCTGCGCAATTATACATTGGAGTAGACCGCTTTGAAGCAAGAAAGTTAATTAGCAAAGAACTGCAGGAAAAAGGCTTTGTAATTAAAACGGAGGAGTACACTAGCGAAGTTGGATATAGCGAGAGAACTGACGTAGTCGTAGAGCCACGACTTTCTTTACAGTGGTGGGTTGATATGAAAAAAATCAGTGGCCCCGCCCTCGCTGCCGTAGAAAACGAAGAGATTAAATTCTATCCATCCAAATTCAAGAATCTTTACAGACACTGGATGGAAAATATCAAAGATTGGTGTATCTCCAGACAACTATGGTGGGGACATAGGATACCAGCCTGGTACGACCAACAAGGAAACATGGTGGTAGCAAAAAATGAGGAAGAGGCGTTGACCTTTTACAAATCAAAATTTGGAGAACCGAAAGCTCCTCTTCGCCAAGATGAGGATTGTTTAGACACTTGGTTTTCTTCCTGGCTATGGCCCTTTGAAGTATTTGGAGGACTAAGTAATCCAGGGAATAAGGAAGTTAACTACTACTACCCTACACAAACACTGGTTACCGCACCCGAGATTATATTTTTCTGGGTGGCCCGTATGATCATGGCCGGTTATGAATTTCAGGGTAAAGCCCCTTTCAAAGAGGTTTACTTCACAGGTATCGTACGAGATAAGCAAGGAAGAAAAATGAGCAAGAGTCTTGGAAATTCGCCAGACCTGCTTGCGCTTATTGATAAGTATGGAGCAGATGCCGTTCGTTTTGGAATTCTCATCTCCTCTCCTGCTGGCAACGACCTACTGTGGGACGAGAGCAGCAATGAACAAGGACTCCATTTCAATAATAAACTTTGGAACGCATTACGTCTTGTAAAAGGGTTTGAATCTCGTGTTGCCACAGACAATGCTGTGGAAATTCCACAGTTTGCCATTGACTGGATGCATAATAGAATTTCAGCTGCACGGGAGCAGATTGATATTCAGTTCAAGGAGTTTAGACTTAGTGAAGCGCTTAAAACAATTTACTCACTGATCTGGGATGATTTTTGCAGCTGGTATTTAGAATGGATAAAACCAGGATACGAACAGCCAATACATGCTTTTACGGTTGAACGCACCACACAATTATTTGAGGAGCTTCTACAACTCTTGCATCCATTCATGCCCTTTATCACAGAGGAAATTTTTCACCTGCTTAGTGAAAAAGAAGAAGATCTCACAGTAAAGCAATTTAGCAAACAGTCTCCAGCCAATATCGCCGTTACCGAGGCAGGCGATCGACTCAAGGAGCTGATTACAGCTATTCGCGATACAAGAAATAAGTATCAACTAAAACAAAAAGATGCTATTCAACTTTGGGTTGAAACAGAGCAGCCCGAACAACTGACATTAATTCAATCGTTACTTGCTAAACAATCCAATGCCTCCTCATTAACTATTGT
>CAIRNW010000100.1 GCA_903879995.1 uncultured Bacteroidota bacterium | reverse complement strand
TTATCAGCGGGTTTATTCAAAAAGACTTATTACAAGTGATTGGTGATGGGGTGGCAACAATTGAGCAATTGGTCAAGCTACATCCTAAGGCCTCTAGACGCGTTAAGGAGCTCAAGGCTAAACATATTGACAACTGGCACCTTGTCCTGAATAAGGGGCAGCATTATTATTTATCTTATGCTGGGAATCATAATCGCGGGGCTCAATTCATTAACCTCTCACATGAAATTGATGAGCAATTGCGTAGTCAATTTGATTCACTAAGTCAGTCTACTCAATTCTACTATGGTCGTTATGATATAAAGGCTAACAACGTTGAAGGTTTAAAAGCAGGTCACTCTTTCTCTATAATTGAATTTAATGGTTGTGGTGCTGAGCCCAACCATATATATGATTGTGGTTTATCGTTATTGGAAGCCTATAGAATATTATTACAACATTGGCAGGCGCTTTACGCAATAAGTAGGTATAACCATCAGCAAGGTATTTCTTATTGGTCTTTTCAACGTGGCTGGAAGTTTTTAAGGGAAGCTCGTATTCATTTTAAAAAACTGGAAGAACTTGATGTTTCCGGTATATAAAGTATTTTGCCAGTATGCTTAAGTTATTACAGGTGCTCTTGATAGGGCTTCTGGTGAGTTTTATTGGTTCTCTGCCATTGGGCACCTTGAATGTAGCTGCTATGCAAATTTCAATAGCGAGTGGTATAGAGGCCGCACTTTTTTTCTCATTGGGCTCTTTGTTAGCCGAAATGATCTATGTACGGTTGTCGCTGGTTGCAATGGATTGGTTGCGTAAGCAGACTCGTTTATTAAGCATTTTTGATTTTCTTACTTTTTTACTTTTAATTGTACTTGCGGCTTCTAATTTCTACATCGCATTTTCGGAAAACGGGCAAAATAGAAATTTAATATTAGACAGTGCGCTACCTAAATTTCTTTTAGGATTTCTGATGAGTGCCATCAACCCCGTTCAAATTCCATTTTGGTTTGGTTGGAGCACCGTTTTATTCTCAAGAGGGTTGTTGGAGGCCAAAAATATTCAGTACAATGCTTATATCATAGGTATTGGAATGGGAACCTTACTGGGAAATAGTGTTTTTATTTTTGGAGGACAGTTAGTGGCTACTGCCATCAACGATAATCAATCATTTGTAAGTGTACTCATAGGGTCTATTTTTTTGATAACAGCTGGCTGGCAGTTGTATAAATTATTGCGAAAAAAAGATGCTGCACACCGCCTTAGTCAGCCAGATTCAGAGACAAACCGAGTTGGTCAGCAATTAGAGCGTTGGAATATAGATGGTAAAAAGAAAATGGATCAGGAAGGTTGAATCCACTTCTCTCTGTCCTCAGGATTGAATTTCCAGGGTGCAAAATTATTTTCAACGTTTCCAAATAAGGCAGCCCATTCCGCTGGCGTATTACTTTCTTCCATCACTAAATTTCTGCGTAACTGAAGTATAATATCCAACGGATTAATGCTAACTGGGCATTCTTGTACGCAAGCATTACAGGTTGTGCAAGCATTGATTTCTTCCACACTTATAAATGTATGCAATAATGAACGGCCGTCCTCTTGCCAAGTTCCCTGCTTGGTAAGCGTTTTTCCTAGCTCTTCCAGACGATCTCTCGTGTCCATCATAATCTTTCTGGGAGAAAGTAGTTTTCCAGTTTGGTTGGCTGGGCATGCATTGCTGCACCGGCCACACTCGGTACAACTATAGGCATCCAGTAAGTTTTTCCAAGTCAAATCCATTACATCTCGCGCTCCAAATCGGGCAGGTGTTGTACTATTTTCAACTGGGGCTAATGATGGCTGCATTGCATAAATAACCTCTTGCTGGACTGATGGCATGTTTTCCATTTTACCTGATGGATCTAGCCGCGCAAAATAGGCATTTGGAAAAGCAAGGATAATGTGAAGATGTTTAGAGTAGGGGAGGTAATTTAAAAAAGCATAGATGCCAAGGATATGTAGCCACCAGCTGGATCTTTCGATCACAACAAGGCTATCATTAGTCAAATTATTCAACAGGGGATGGAGTAGGGCTGATATCCAAAAGTTTCCAGTGGCATGTTGGCTATAACTAGGATGACCTCTTTCTTGTAAAAGCGTATCACTGGCGTTCATCAATAAAAAAAGAGACATCAAGATGATTTCTGTTACCAATATAATCATGGCGTCGTTGCGAGGCCAACCTTTGAGATCTGCACTTTGGAGTCGCGGAATTGATTTTAAATTTCTACGGATAATAAAAAGAATGCATGCCACTAATACAAGAAGTGCAAGCATTTCAAATGCGTTAATTAAAGTAGGATACAGAGATCCAAGTAAGGGGGCGAATAATCGATGCTGTCCAAGCATTCCGTCAAGAATAATTTCAACTATTTCAATGTTGATAATGATAAACCCGGCATAAACAATTAGATGCAAAAGTGCTACGCCTGGTTTACGAAACATTTTTTGTTGTCCAAACGCTAGCAACAGCACATTTTTCCAACGCTCCATTTTTGGTCCTTTTACCTCTTCGCTTCGACCCAGTTGTATTGTTTTTAGGATTATTTTTCCACGTTTGGTTACCATGGTGATTGCAACCAGGGTGACTACTATAAAAAGTAGCGGTTCTATAAATTGCAGTGCTGTCATACACTTGCTAAATTACTACAATTCAAATCAGAAATAGATTGGATGAAGGCGAACCTTTTCAGCAGAGAACTCAAGGGCTGGTGCAGGAAACTTGAACGCATTTAAGACTGTAAAAAGAAATCGTAAACCTGCCCGATTTGTGTGTATTTTTTTCCAGTCAATGTCTGGGGCAAGATACCATTGTCTAACTCTCGGGATATCCCTTCTGTCAAATACAACACCACCAACCGGAGTGCTGGCCCTATTTTCGCGGCCTCCCAAAAGGCCCTCTGCACCATACCC
>CAIRNW010000099.1 GCA_903879995.1 uncultured Bacteroidota bacterium | reverse complement strand
TAATACGTATAAGGCAGTGGCATAGCATACGTAACATTATTTACAATCAAATCTGTTTTATAGGGGGTATAATATAATAAACCGGATAGGAAGTTAGGAAACCTATTGTAAAAAACGAGGTTAGAAAAATCACAAGTTCCGTCTGGAATACTAGCCAAAGGGTCATAGTTCAATGCCGCAGGATCTGTACAACCTTCATACACACAGCTGCCGTCATCTACTTTTGCATTTGGATCAAAATTAAATGCTGTAGGGTCTGTACAACCTTCTTTTTTACAAGCGGGAAGGATCACAGACATAGTAAGCAGAAGCATCAAAAGATAATTTTTCATTTTTAATTATATTTAGTTTAAAGAATCCCAATCACGAGGTTATTAGTAAATTTAGTGGTTTTGAAATCTATGCTCCCCAATGAAAGTAAGTTATCCAAAGAATTTTTAACTATTCTTGAGGACTACCGTAAATATCAGTAGTTCATCCTTATGGCATATTTTACAAAACCCACTTAATTTACTAATAACCCGCTTTTTGAGGGAGCCTGAGAGCGCCATATATCCAAACAACTCTATGGGCAGAAAAGCCCTTTTCGATCTCTTGTTGATTCCCCTGGCTATAAGTCTATTTATAATACGAGAACTGCAACGATAACATTGAGTATTAGAACAAGAGCCCCTAAAGAAAGGCCCGCCCAAGCAAATCCTTTACCTTTATACTCTCCCGGATATTTGCTGAACTTCCCGAGGCTGACAATACCGAGTACTATTGCTGCAAGGATTGCTAATAAGGCCGCAAGTGCAGAAAATTGCGCTAGAACAAATGCAAGTACCGCCGATCCCAATGAAACCACCCCTAGAATTTCTGTTTTTCCCTGAGCGGGCGATACCCCTTCCGGGCTATCATTTTTGCTTAAAATATACTTACCGATTTTTAATGCAACCCTCTCCTTTAGGGTCAAGCGAGTTTTTACAGCAACTTCCGCTTGCTGACTTGCCATTTTTATTTCTGCCAGTGGTTTCGAATCCGTTGCTGCCTGGAGGTTTACCGAGCTAAGAATAGCGAGAGTAATCCACAAAAAGATTTTCTGTTTAAAAATTACAGTTTTCATAAATTAAATTTAAATGGTTAAAAATTAGACTTTGTTGCGGGAGGGGTTATCAAGGGGTCAAAAAGTCCATTTTTTTCCACCTCGCTGATTTCCCGTAACAAGTCAATTCATGAAAGAGTGTCATGGAAGAGCTTTGGAATTATTTAACAGGTTATTCGCCCTATTGTCACAATCATTATTTTGAAACCTCAAGAAGGTACCTGTACCACCAAATTCAATAATAAATCCTGTACCTGAAGAACTATAGTTGTTGATAAGAAGAGCGTAACTTTTTTTATGCTGCATAATCAAAGGCTTCAGGAAATTATTTTTTGTTTTATCACACCCACAATCCTCAAAGCTATCCGCTTCTTTCTCCCTCAGACCAGTTTGTCCCATGCAGAGCCTCCAATTTTCCAAGGGTTCCCCGGCCTCTTCTCCTGCGAACATACAACGGAGCGGTGCTTTGCCTCCACATGAGCTGACATTGGATAGATCAAAAAGGATAAAGTCCAAGTCATCCTGTGGTTTCAAAGGTTTCAGAGTAAACGTAAGACTACCTGGTTGATCACAGGTCCATTTCAGCCAAAAAGATTGATTTTCAGATGTAGAACAATCTTTAAAAGCACACTGAGCATCAGATTCCCCCAATTCTTTGCCTTGACCAATCACGTAGGGTATAAAAATTGAAGTTTTATCGCATAAAATTTTTGACGACGAGCAATCTCCAAAAGCCCCCCCCTTACCATGTTCAAAACTACTGGCGCATAACTGGAAACTACCTTTACTACCATACCTGCCTCCGATACGGATAAAATAAGTTTCTCCTTTTTTTAAATTCCCAATAGCCAACTCAACAAAGTTATTTCCAAAACCATCCGAAATGCAACCTATTTTTTTCAATGACCCACATCTACCAGAATAAACTGCTAGTTGGGGATTTTTTAATCCAACTGTTTTTTTTGAATTTTCAATATTACCTTGAACAGTAAGGTTAATTTCCGTAGCTACAGCGACAAAAGAAAACCATACATCGTGAAAACCCTCTTCTTTTAGAAAGCAATCCGGTAATTCAACCTTAGAAGGGGTGGCATGAAAATTATTTAGTTCGCTGGCACCAGAACAATAGTCTGAAATACCGGGTAATTTTAGGGCATGTTCACAATCATCGTTTGCCCTAAGCTGATAAAAAAAGGTAAAAAATACGTAAAATAGTAATGTAGATAGGCTCATTGTTTAAAGCGATATCTGATCCTGTAGATTAATATCCTGTCATATTTGGACAGCAAACTTCACCCCACCAAATCATCCATCTCGCTCACCTTGTCCGCTCCTGTGGGGTCGTATTTGGGACTAGGGCCGTATTCGTTTCTCAGATCGCTGTCGCTGAGGTAGAGGACAAACAGCCAGATGGCCCCGATGATGGGGATGAAGGCGATGAGCAGCATCCAGCCGCTTTTCCCTACGTCGTGGAGCCGGCGCACGGAAACGGCTATGCCCGGGATGAGTACGGCAAGCGAGTACAGGGTATTCAGTCCGAAACTAGAGTCAAAAACCAGCATGTCCACCATTAAGAGCGGGACACTGATCAACCAGTTGAAGAGGGTAAACATCCAGTATTCCATGCGCCGGGCCCTCCCGTCAAAATCGCTGTACTGCCGCAGGGCTTTCAGGTACCATTCCATAGTCTTGATAGTGTTTAAGGTGAGGAG
>CAIRNW010000098.1 GCA_903879995.1 uncultured Bacteroidota bacterium | reverse complement strand
GCACTGAAATATTGGAAAAATCTAAAACAAGGCGTGTTGAATATTGATAATGTTCCGCATAAACATTTTTTACAAGATGAACTTTGGCTGAGTTTAACACAGCACCAATTTGAGCCTATTCAGTTTAGAAAAATTGAATATAATTGGAATACCGAATTTGTCAAACCCCCACGGTGGCTCCAGGAGCCTCGTCCCTGGGATTGGCTGGTAGTTGCAAAAAGAAAGCCAACATGACGCCATGTTAAGATATGTGGAAAAGTTCCCCTTCTTAAAATCAATCCCATGCATGAAATTGTGTGTATGGGAAACAACAATGAAATTTCTGCCCTGCTCAACTTGATAGATGATCCCGATGAGGAAGTGTTTGGGGCAGTTTCGGCAAGAATAGTTGATTACGGATCAACTATTATACCTACGCTCGAACATTGGTGGGAAACTATTCCCAATGAACAAGTCCAAAATAGAATAGAAGGACTGATTCACCGCCTACAACTAAGAGAACTCAAAAGAAATTTTACAGACTGGAAAGAAGCCTCTCGACATGAGTTGTTAACCGGCGCTTTATTGGTTTCCTCCTTTCAATACCCAGATTTAGCAACTGCACCAGTAATCACTGATACGGAACGTTTGAGAAGAAATATTTGGCTGGAATTAAACAACTATCTCACCCCACTGGAGCAAGTAAATGTTTTTAATAATATTTTATACGGATATTTTGGATTGAAAACCATTCCTCGAGATGAAAATAAAACAGAGGATCACTTAATACATAAGGTCATATCCAGCAAAAAAGGATCTCAAACTGGTAATGGTTTGCTATATCTTGTACTTTGCGAGTTATTGGATTTACCGATTAAGGCTATACAACTTCCAGAACAGTTCATTCTAGGTTATTTTAAACCCATACAAGAAACGCCAGGATTACAAGCTGCATTTTTTATTGATCCCTCTGAGGGACAGATCTACACACACCGAGATATTGAAACCTATTTTAAACGCATCAAAGAACCTTTGGAATCACATTATCTATCCCCTCGTTCAAACATAGAGACCATTGCTAGCGTACTGGAAGATCTGTCCAAATCGTACGACCCCACCAAAGAAGGATATAAAACAATTGAATGTCTGGAATTGGCTCGCTACCTGAAATATTAGATCACTACAAAGTGAGTGACCACCCCTCTCGGTACTCCCTTTTTACAAATTGGTTAGCCTCTTCAAAATTGGTAACGCGCATAGCTGAAGCATCCCAAATTAACTTCTTACGGCCTAAATATTTATCGTCCCAACCTTTAAGGTTTGGATTTTTAATCATCCAACTACGGATGGCAAGATTTCCCATTAAAATACTTTCTGTAAAAGGTCCGGCATATTCGAAAGGTGAACTGGTAACCCCCTTTCCATATCCTGCGATACATGCATTGACCCATTGCAAATAATGACCCTCTGGAACACGTGGTAAAGTTGGTTTAGGCAACTCTATTTCTTTCATTAAACGTGTAGGCAGTAATCTTGGGTTTGCACCGTAACAATCCATCAACAATTTTCCTTTTGTTCCTATAAATAAAACGCCCCCATCCCAATTACCAAATGGCTCCTCTGGTGAAAGTTCCTCAGGTCTCGCTGGAAGTAACCCACCATCGTACCAAGAAACTTTTATAGAACCCTTCCCATCTGTGCGAGGATAATTAAGATGAATAATTGAAGAGGGAGGACAAGCTTCAGCGGAAGGTGTGTCATTCCACATTTCTCGCCAAATTGTGGCTACACTACATTCTGCAGAGGTTGGATAAAGAATTGGTAAGATCCGATAGATTGGGTCCATGATGTGACAGGCCATATCTCCTAACGCACCAGTGCCAAAAGCCCACCAACCTCTCCAGTTAAAAGGAAGATAAGAGGGATTGTAAGGAATATGTTTTGCAGTACCCAGCCATAAGTCCCAATCTAATTCAGCTGGAACCTGGTGCTCGCCCGTTGGTGCTGGCATACCCTGCGGCCAAACTGGACGATTAGTCCAAGCCTGCGCTTCAATGACATCTCCGATTAAACCCGCATTATAAATTTCTTGTGCAACTCGAACGCCATTTCCTGAGCCCCCTTGATTACCCATTTGAGTTACCACTTTGTAACGTTTTGCTGCCATAGTCAACATACGAGCTTCATAAATATCATGTGTCAGCGGCTTCTGTGTGTAAACGTGCTTCCCCAATTGCATAGCGGCAAGGGTAGCTACTGCGTGGGTATGATCCGGTGTTGAAATACTGCAGGCATCAATGACATCTTTTTCTTTCGAGAGCATCTCTCTGAAATCCTTATAATAATTGGCTTTGGGATAAGCTTTTCTTGAGCGAGCTGCTTGCCTGTCGTCCACATCGCACAAGGCTACAATATTCACATAGGGACTCTTAGCAATTTGAGCAAGATCACCAGCACCTTGTCCTCCCACTCCAATTCCGGCAACGTTTAGCTTATCACTGGGTGCAATAAATCCTTTTCCCAACACTGAACGAGGAATTATCATCCAGCCTGTAGCTGCAATACCGGCATTTTTTATAAACTTTCTTCGGGAGTTTTTAGGCTGAGATTTCATTGGTTATTGTTGTATTTCAATTAAGGAAGGTGTTGTCGTTGAAAAACAAAAGGAAGCAAATCGATGGAGGCATTCACGATGAGTAGATCTCCTACTTCGCCAGCCAAAATAAGCCGGATAGGATGATTGACCCGTGACTCAAACTCACTTAGTGCCTGACGACACATGCCGCAGGGTGAAACAGGGCTGTCACTTTTACGATCCATGAGCAGATACGTGATGGCAAGCGTTTCTATGGCAATTCCAGGAAATTGTACTGCTGCATTGCCCAATAGCACGCGCTCTGCACACACGCCAACAGGATACGAGGCATTTTCTTGATTTGATCCTAGTATAATCTCACCATTTACAAGCCTTGCTGCTGCCCCAACTTTAAAATTAGAGTAGATAGCATATGCCTCTTGAGCAGCCTTATTCGCAGCAATCAACAGGGATAAATCTTCCGGCGGGAGTTCCGTGCGATCACTTACACGATAATAATCAAATTGGTATTGCTCCTTTTTCATATTCGATTAACTAAAAAGGCTCCCAAACAGGAGCCTTTAAAGTTAAGTTATTTGACTGTTCGGAACAACCGATTCCAACGAGGTCCATTTTCCCAACTAAACCAAATCAGCCAGGCTTTTCCAACTATCCGATCCTCTGGAACAAACCCCCAAAAGCGTGAATCTTGTGAACCATGACGGTTATCCCCCATCATCCAGTAATAGTTCATTTTAAATGTATAAACAGTTGCCGGTTGCCCATTCAAAAAGATTTTTCCATTTTCCCGATAGAGATCGTTATTCTCATACACTCGAATCACTCGCTCATAGAGAATATAGGTTGAGTCATTTAATGGAATTGCTTCTCCTTGCTTTGGGATCCAAACGGGTCCATAATTATCTTTTGTCCATTTGAAATAGGTAGTATCGTAAGGATAGACATCTCCGGAGGTAGTCCGTGGATCCATATCAGCCACTGCTACAGATTCATAAGGTTCGTCATCTGCCACTAACGGACCCTCTAAAAAAGGCTGAGACTTGAACTTTTCAACTTTATTGTAAGGGAGATTGATGACATAGCGACCAGACATGTCCATACCAAACTCCGTGGTATTGAATTCCTCCTTCATAATTTCTGGATCTAAGGGTACCGTTGAACGAAAGGAATAGGTGTACTGGGCATCTGGGGGAGGAACTGCTTTTTTCCCATCAATAAATAGTTGCCCTCCTTTCAAACTAAGGACGTCTCCAGGTATAGCAACACAGCGCTTGATATAATTATCAGTTTTATCATTGGCATGAATGGCCAGCGGATAGTTGGCTGGATCATTCAACACAATTTTTCTTCCAGCATCGATATTCCCATTCCCAAGCCGACGACATACATCATAATAAGGATCTTTTGATTGATACTCGGGTAAATTAATCACGGTATCCCCTGCTGGGAAATTAAATACGACGGCATCATTTCTTTTAACGGGAGAGGCAAACCAGCGTATGTACGGTAATGCGCCGATTGTAGTATAAGATTTTTTACTGGAACCAAAAGGCATGTAATTATGGACAAAAGGAACTGCCAACGGAGTATTTGGCACTCTTGGGCCATAACTAAACTTACTCACAAACAGAAAATCATTTACTAGTAAACTCTTTTCCATGGAACCTGATGGAATCGTGTAGGCCTCAAAAACAAAGGTCCTGATAATAGTAGCTGCCACAATAGCAAACACGGCAGCATCAAACCACTCACGCCATGCTGGCTTTTGATATTTTTGTACTCCCTCTTTGCTCACAAATGTGAGCGTTTGTTGTGCGGCTAACCAAGGAAAATAAAATGGAGCTAGGAAAACTGCGGCAACGTGATCGATCAAGGAGAATCGACCAAATACTTTTGAAAATTCAATAAAGATTCCTGGAGTAATAAACCAACCCACCACTGGGATAAATTGCCAAAATACCCAATGAGTAGGTCTCCCACTTAACCGCTGCATAACCCAGGTATTATAAAAAGGGACATAAGCCTTCCATCCCTGCTCCCCTGCCTTTTCAAATAGTTTAGCAAATCCAAATGAAGGCAATAGCACTAATAAGGTATTGATCAAAAGGATGAACAGAAGGTGTTGAAGTGGCATACTACTTTAATTGATACATTACTTCTTTAACCAGTTTAACTGTTCTGGATACATCTGGAAGCGCAGCTGTAACCAAATTAGGTGCATAATGCAATGGAGCATCCGCTGCTGTGATTCTACGGATTGGTGCATCCAGATAATCAAACCCTTCTTTTTGTATCCGATAAGATAATTCAGAGGAGACAGATGCAAATGGCCATTGCTCTTCGACTATCACTAACCGGTTTGTTTTTTGTACACTTTCTAACACGGTCATCCAATCCAAAGGACGAATGGTCCTAAGATCAATTACCTCTGCACTGACGCCTTCCTTTTCAAGCTCATCAGCAGCACCTAATGCAACTTTCATCATTTTATTAAAGGAAACAATTGTCACATCCCGACCGCTCCTCGCAACCGCCGCTTTACCAAGCTCTATGTAATATTCTTCAGCAGGAACTATTGACTTGTCTCCATACATAACTTCACTTTCCATAAAAACTACAGGATCCTCCTCATATCGAATGGCTTGCTTCAATAGTCCCTTAGCATCATAACCATTACTGGGTGAGACCACCTTTATTCCTGGAATATTTGCATACAAGGATTCAAAGGCAGTAGAGTGCTGCGCTCCTAACTGACCCGCTGATCCATTAGGTCCACGAAATACAATGGGGCAAGTAATCTGTCCACCACTCATTGCCAGCATCTTAGAGGCGGTATTTAAAATTTGATCTAAAGCTAATACCGCAAAATTCCAGGTCATAAATTCAACGATAGGTCTTAATCCATTTTGAGCAGCGCCTACCCCAACCGCAGAAAATCCTAATTCAGAAATTGGGGTATCAATCACACGTTTGGCACCAAACTCTGCCAACATTCCTTGGCTCACTTTATAAGCACCATTATACTCTGCAACCTCTTCACCCATCAAAAAAACGCGTTCGTCCCGACGCATCTCCTCGGACATGGCCTCACGAAGGGCTTCTCTAAATGCAATTGACCTTGACATAAACAGCTGATTTTTAGCAATGCAAATGTAAGCACCCCCTATAACAAATCCTACATTCCGTTTGGCTTCTAGTAGAATTAACGCAGATTTACAAAGGCTGGGAGCACTTGGCCTTACCTTTGTGTTCCTATGAAAAATATCAAGATTCTAGAGGTCCCCTCCGAAATTGGTGCCGGAACCCGGGGTGCTAGTCTTGGCGTTGAAGCAATTAAGATTGCCGCACTGGACTTCATGAGTAATTTTTTCATCCATTTCCCGTCTGAAAAAATCCCTACAGAGAATAGGTTGTTACATGAACCCATCGAATCTCCCTATGCCAAACGGGTAAAGGGTATGTACACGATGTACGAACGAGTAGGAAAAGCCGTAAGTGATACGTTAAAAAATAACTTTTTTCCCGTGGTACTCAGCGGAGATCATGCCACGGCAGGCGCTACTATTGCGGGGATTCGCATGGCAAAACCAAAAAGTAAGTTGGGAGTAATCTGGATAGATGCGCATGCAGACTTACACACCCCCTACACCACGCCATCGGGTAATATGCATGGCATGCCAATGGCTATATCGCTAGGCATGGATAACAAAGAATGTGCAGTGCATAAGCCTGATTCGCTGACAATTGAATATTGGAACAAATTAAAACACATAGGAAAAATCTGTCCCAAAGTTTCTCCAGATAATATAGTTTACATTTCACTCAGGGATTTTGAAAAAGAAGAAAAAAATCTTTTGGACCGGCTGGGAATCAAAAAAATTTCCGCCAAAGAAGTTAGAAGTAAAGGGGCTGAAAATATTGTTCGATCCATTCTACGCTACCTATCAGATTGCACGGATATTTATTTATCATTTGACGTAGATTGCCTGGATGCATCCATCTCAAAAGGAACGGGAACACCTGTTGGAAATGGACTCCGCGAAAGAGAAGCGGAGGATTTAGTCAGTAAGTTTATGCAGAATCGAAAAATATGCTGCTTTGAAATCACAGAGGTTAATCCAACTCTTGATAAAGAAAATTTAATGGCAGAAATTGCATTCAATATTTTACAGCGCAGCGTCAATATCCTCATGATGAACTAAAAGTAGCTTGCAGACCTTCCTCAAAACTACGTGGTAAAAAACCCAGCTCTCTCTTTGCTTTTTCAATTACCAGTCCAGTCACTAATGGTCTACGTGCGGGTTGCTTGAATGCGGCCGAGTTGGTACGGATTATTAACCCGGGATCCAGTCCTAGATAAATAGCAGTTTTTGTTGCCATTTGAAAGGGAGTTAACACTTCCTCCCCACACAAATGATAAATTCCTGTGGCGCGCTTCTCCAAAATCAGTAGCAATCCTGCAACAAGATCCTCTACGTAAGTAGGCGTTCTAACTTGATCATCAACCACCGCATAAGGCTCTCCAGCGGCTAACTTTTCTTGCACAATGGAAAGCAAATTTGAACGACCCGTCATAGGTCTTCCATACACCAGCACCGTTCTAACAATAGACCATTCACTTGCATACGATCTTACCAACAATTCTGCTTCTGCTTTTGTAACGCCGTAATGATTCACAGGACTAACGGAGTCCTCTTCTCTGTAATTTCCGGCATCCCCATTAAAAACAAAATCCGTTGAGATATAACAAAAGGGAATAGCTGCAATACCGGCTAATTCTAATAATTGCAGGGTACCCATTGTGTTTATGGCAGAAGCTAATTCCTTGTTTAGTTCACAATCATCGGGCTTACCAATTGCGGCAGCATGAAAAATAAAATCCGGATTTGACTGACTAACGACTGTTCTGGTTTGATTAAGGTCAATCAAATCCATGGTGTAAAAAGTAAAATTAGGATTTGCGGAAAAAGGTAATCGACAAGCTCCCCGTCCAGTGGCAATTACCTGATACCCTTTTAGCAATAAAGCGTGGCAGAGATAGTTTCCCAAAAAACCGTTAGCACCTGTAACCAGTATTTTCATAGGGTAAAGCTAAAGAAAACACGTACCTTAGCATCTTAATTTTTTTGAATACATGTCATCAAAAGTAACCAAGATTGGGGTTTTGACATCGGGAGGTGATTCTCCGGGGATGAATGCAGCAATTCGTGCAGTAGTTAGAACTGGACTCTACTACGGATTAGAGGTATATGGAATTATGCGAGGGTATCAAGGTTTGATTGAAGATGATATCATTAAAATGAATGGACGTTCTGTTGCCAACATCATACAAAGAGGTGGCACGATTTTAAAAACAGCTCGGTGCTTGGAGTTTATGGAGAAAGAAGGACGTCAAAAAGCATATGATAATCTAAAGAAAAGAGGAATCGACGGACTAGTAATTATTGGAGGAGATGGATCATTTAGAGGCGCCAATAAATTTAGTAGTGAGTTCAACATTCCTTGTATTGGCCTTGCAGGCACGATTGATAAGGATATTTCTGGCACTGATTTTACCATTGGCTTTGATACAGCAGTCAACACGGCAGTTGAAGCGATCGATAAAATAAGAGACACCATGGATGCCCATGACCGAGTCTTTGTTATTGAAGTTATGGGCCGTGATGCAGGATATATTGCATTGCATAGTGGGATAGCCACAGGTGCTGAAAATATTTTAATACCTGAGCGCAAAACGGATATCAACTCCATCATAAAGTCGTTAAAAGAAAAAGAACGCCGAAAAAAAATGGTGAACCTGATAGTGGTAGCGGAAGGGGATGATTTTGGCGGCGCAGACCAAGTGAGTAAAGTTTTAAAAGAAAATCTCCCAAAAGCAGAAATACGTGTGTGTATCCTAGGCCATATCCAACGTGGAGGTTCCCCAAGTTGTTTAGACAGAATCATTGCCAGCCGAATGGGTTATCATGCAGTAGAAAGTTTACTTCAAGGAAGACACAATGTATTTGTGGGAATTCAAGACAATAAGATGAATTATATCCCTCTTGAAAAAGCAGTGAAAACAAAAGGAAAAATCAGTGACGAATGGCTGGATATTGTTAAAATCCTGGCTAGTTAAATTTGCATCTGTATGACAAAAAATATTGATAAATATCTTCACCAGGAATACGATAATGAAGCAGGCCGACAACACGCCACCAAACGAACCAAAATAGTTGCAACGGTTGGGCCGGCTTGCAATACGTATGACAAGTTGTTAGCCTTAGTCAAAGCGGGCGTAAATGTTTTCCGCCTAAACTTTTCACACGGAAAGCACGAGGAAAAAGCAACCATCATCGATTTCATACATCAGATCAACAAAAGCCAACCTTATAATATTTCAATATTAGCGGATCTGCAAGGCCCTAAACTCCGGGTTGGAGAGCTAACAAATGGAGCGATAGAATTGATAACAGGAGATCATTTTTTGTTCACCAATGAAAAAATTATTGGCACCAAAGAACGTGTATTTGTATCCTATGACAACTTACACAATGATGTCAAAAAAGGTGAGAAAATTCTTATTGACGATGGAAAAATTGAAGTAGAGGTGGTAGAAATTCTCCCTTCGCACGATGTTCGCGTAAAAGTGCTACTAGGAGGAACGCTTTATCCAAAAAAAGGGGTAAACCTGCCAGATACCGATATTTCCTTACCTGCACTTACCCCAAAAGATATAGAGGATCTTTCTTTCATATTTCAACACCAGATTGACTGGATTGCACTTTCATTTGTTCGAACACCCGCCTGCATCAAACAGCTAAAAGATATCATTGCTAAACATAAGCACACCGCAAAAGTGATTGCCAAGATTGAAATGCCAAAAGCAATCAAAAACCTGCGCGAGATTATTTTAGAAAGTGATGGTATCATGATTGCTAGAGGTGACTTGGGTGTTGAGCTACCGGTTGAAGAAGTGCCACTTATTCAAAAAGATATCATTAAAAAATGCATCCACCGTGCTAAGCCAGTGATCGTAGCCACTCAGATGATGGAGAGCATGATTGATCGTGTAAAGCCAAATAGAAGTGAAATTACCGATGTGGCTAATGCGGTGCTAGAGGGTGCTGATGCGTTAATGCTAAGTGGTGAAACTGCAGTGGGCAACCATCCTACCCTGGTTATTGAAACCATGACCCGTATTATTTTAGAAGTTGAAGCAAAAGCATATTACTATAACCGAGACGAGATGCTAAGACCGCAAGCTCACTCCCCTTCCTTATTGAGTGATGCGATTTGTTATAACGCTTGTAAATTGGCAGAAGACGTCAATGCAGAGGCCATTATTGGGATGACACAAAGTGGTTACACAGGATTCATGCTAAGCAGCTATCGTCCCAAAGCACCTGTATATGTTTTTACCAAAAAGCGACATTTAGTGAATCAACTAAGCCTCTCATGGGGCGTTCGTGCTTTTTTCTATGATGAAGAAGAAAGTTTAGATGATATTTTCCAAGATCAGATAGATATATTGAAAATAAGACGCTTCCTTAAGAAAGGAGATGTTGTGGTAAGTACAGGAAGCACACCGGTGCACCTCCACCTGCCCACGAATGTTTTAAAGATTGCAACGGTGGAGGGCTAAGATCAAAGCTCTCTTACTTTGATGTTTCTATACCAGACTTTATCACCATGGTCTTGTAATCCCAATTTCCCTTGTGAATAAGCACCAAAGCCATTCATTTTTGCAAATTTGCTTCCAGCAATCATTTTTTTCCATTCCTCCCCCCATAGCTGTGTAGAAACTACGTTTACACCATTTAGCCAAAAATCTAATTGTCCATTAACACAACGAATCTCAACCTGGTTCCACTCTCCATATGGACGAACGGTCTCTTCCTTACAAGCAATTAAATCATAAAGATCTCCAGCACGATGTTTGATTATTTTACTATCAGCGTGTCCATTATTATCTAGTACCTGCATCTCTGGTGCAGACATCCAAGGCCACTTATATTTTGCAGTGTCCTCATGGATATAAAACATAATTCCGCTGTTTCCATTCTGAGCAATCTTCCACTCCAATTTTAGATGAAAATTTTTGAAGACACGATCGGTGACAATATCTCCCCCGTCCAATACCTGCCAATCATTCTTTTGTGTAGGATCTAATACTAAAGCAGCCTCCTCAACTTTCCAAGCGCCACCCACGGGCTTACCACCATATTTATGCCAACCACTTACTGACTTCCCATCAAATAATAATGTCCAGCCTTCTTTTTTTTCATCCCGAGACAGGGTATTAGCTTTTTGCTGCGCCTGCGAAAAAAGGGAAATGAGTAAAAAAGAAATTACAATTACTAAATGCATGACTATTAGTTTAAAGTTAAGATGTAACGAACCATCGTTTCAGCATCCTCTTGTGAAACAGCTGGATGTGGAGTCATGGGTACATTACCCCAATTTCCGGAACCACCCTGTATGATAGTGCGAGCAAGCGCAGTAACTACATCATTAGGTGCACCAGCATATTTTTTTGCAATTTCTTTATAAGAAGGTCCAATGAGTTTATCGTCAATCTTATGACAAGTCAGGCAATCACTCTTCCCAACTAACTCCAGCCCCTTCACGTAAACAGGATCTCTTTTAGTTGCAGAGACGCTGGTCTCAATGGATGTTTCGGCAGTAGCAGTCTTCTGTTCAGCAGCATTTTGACAAGCAAAAAAACAGGACAAGATGGTCAAGCAAATAGTAAGTCTGAGCAACATAGCACGTTTAAATTAGAAATTAAAAATAAGATTTAATCCAATCCCAATAATTTTCTATTAGCTGAAACATCAGTTCCGCTAGAGGCAAAATCATCAAAAGCTCTCTCCGTTACGCGTATAATATGGTTACGAATAAATGAAGCCCCCTCTATTGCGCCTTGCTCGGGATGTTTGATACAACACTCCCATTCCATGATAGCCCAACCTGAATAATCATATTGCGCAAGCTTACTGAAAACTGATTTAAAGTCAACTTGTCCGTCGCCTGGAGATCGATAACGACCTGCCCGATTTGCCCAAGATTGATATCCTCCAAATGTGCCTTGCTTTCCAGATGAATTAAATTCTGCATCTTTCACATGAAACGCTCTTATCCGCTGGTGATAATGATCTATGTAAGCTAAATAGTCTAGCTGCTGTAGCACAAAATGAGAGGGATCATACAACAAACAAGCCCTGGGGTGTTGATGTACGGCTTCTAAAAAAAGTTCATAAGTAACCCCATCAAAAATATCCTCACCGGGATGTACCTCATAGCAAACATCAACTCCACATTCATCAAAATAATTTAGAATGGGTATCCACCTTCGTGCTAATTCTTTGAAACCCTCTTCCACCAGCCCGGCAGGTCTTTGAGGCCAGGGATGAAAAGTGTGCCACAGTAAAGAACCACTGAAAGTTGGATGGGCGGTGAGCCCCATATGTTGAGATGCTTTAGCACCATATTTGACTTGCTCAATAGCCCAGTTTGTTCTGGCTGCTGAGTTTCCTTTCAATTCAGGAGGTGCAAACCCATCAAACAAGGTATCGTAAGCCGGATGTACTGCAACCAATTGTCCTTGTAAATGAGTGGACAACTCAGAAATAGAAAGACCACACTCTTCCACCAGCCCTTTTATTTCATCTGCATATGTTTTGCTTGTTGCTGCTTTTTTTAAGTCAATACATCGAGGATCCCAGGTAGGAATTTGAACAGCTTGGTACCCTAATGATTTAACCCATTGACAGATTGAACGCAAGTCATTATAGGGTGCATTCTCCCCCATAAATTGCGCCAGAAAAATACCAGGTCCTTTAATTGTAGTCATAATTATTCATTATTGGATAAAATCAATCCAGGCCTTTGTTTGGCTTGAGCGAATCATCGTTTCAACAAAAGCCATGCCTCGCACACCTTCTTTTGTTCCAGGAAAATCAACACACACAGGAGTAGGTGTTTCTCCATTTTTCCTTGCTAAAATGGAAAGTGCAAAATTGCGATAAAGATTTGCGAATGCCTCTAAATACCCCTCTGGATGCCCAGCAGGAGTACGTGTATTATGAGTGGCAAATTCTCCTAAATAACTTGAGCCCGCTCGCCAACATTCCGCGGGTCGATCAGGCCATTCCAATCGTAAAGAATTATTTTCTTCTTGTTTCCAGGATATTCCACCTTTTTCCCCGTACACCCGAATGGAAATATTATTTTCAGCGCCCGCAGCAATTTGGGTAGCCATTAAAACACCCGAAGCTCCATTGTTAAATTCCAACAAAGCGGCACCATCATCATCTAACTTCCGTCCTTCAACTACAGAATTTACCGATGCACATATCCGAGTTACCTCAAGACCTGTTACATATTCTGCTAAATTGAAAGCATGCGTGCCTATATCTCCCATGGCTCCTCCAAGCCCGCTTCGCGTAGGGTCTGTTCTCCAGGTAGCCTGCTTTTGTCCAGTACCCTCAAGGTAGCTGTGTAACCATCCTTGTGGATATTCGACAAACACTTTTCGAATTTTCCCCAACATACCGGACTGCACCAATTGACGGGCTTGCTTGATCATAGGATAGCCGGTATACGTATGGCAGAGCAAAAAAGAACAATCGGATTGCGAAACCTTTTGATGTAATAACAGTGCTTCTTCTAACGAAAAGGTCATTGGCTTTTCCAACACCACATGAAAGCCAGCTTCAATAGCCATCATCGCAGGTTCAAAATGTACATGGTTAGGAGTAACAATAGTAATTACTTCGGCTCGAACTTCAGCTGAAAGTGAAACCTCTCCATGAATCAAAGCCTGAAAAGATGGATACACTCTGTTCGAATCAAGCGATAGTTCTTCACCTGAAATTTTAGAAATAGTAGGATCTGAACTAAAAGCGCCAGCCACCAACTCGTAGTGACCATCCATTGAAAATGCAATACGGTGAATGGCACCTATAAAAGCCCCTTTTCCACCCCCAATCATGGCAATACGGAGTTTTCGATTCATAGCACGTGGTTGAAGTAATAAAAATACTATATTTATTTTCAATTGCTTGCTATGAAAACAACAACGCGTATTCAGTTGGCACTAATGATGTTCCTTAACTTTTTTGTGTGGGGAATCTGGTTTGTAACGATGGGCACTTATTTAAGCACGCAGCTCAGTGCAGGCGGTGTTGAAATAGGTTTGGCCTATGGAACACAATCCCTAGGAGCCATCATTGCTCCTTTTATAATTGGTTTAATCGCAGATAAATACTTTGCTGCGCAACGCATCCTTGGTATTTTACATTTAACGGGAGGTTTTTTGTTGTATTACTTATCCTCTCAAGCTAATTTCAATGCATTCTATCCATACCTGCTTACCTACATGATCATTTATATGCCAACACTTGCATTGGTCAACGCCATCGCGTTCAAGCAAATGTCAAGTCCTGAAAAAGAATTTTCAGCAATCAGGGTATGGGGAACAATTGGCTGGATTGCATCCGGCTTATTAATTGGATGGCTTGCCTTGGAAACAACCGGATCATTGGATCAAACATTTAAAATAGCGGCACTGGTATCTTTAGTGCTGGGTGTATATAGTTTTTCACTTCCCCATACCCCGCCCCCTAAAGCAGGAACACAGACCACTATCAGCGAGATTGTGGGAGCAGACGCTATTGGACTTTTAAAAGATAAAAACTACTTGGTTTTTTTCATGGCCTCTTTGCTGATCTGTATTCCCCTTGCATTTTATTATCAAGAAACAAACTTATTCCTAAATGAAGTAGGCGTAAAAAATGCTGCTTCAAAAATGACGATGGGGCAAATGAGTGAAACAATATTTTTATTCTTGATGCCTTTTTTCTTCGCAAGATTAGGAGTAAAGAAGATGTTGCTTATCGGCATGGCGGCTTGGGTAATTCGTTACCTCTGCTTTGGCTTTGGTGATGCAGGAAGTGGCGTTGGACTTTTATATGCTGGCATAATACTCCATGGGATTTGTTATGACTTCTTTTTTGTTACCGGGCAGATATACACTGACCAACGTGCTGGTGAAAAAATTCGTTCTTCCGCACAAGGCATGATTACCCTTGCTACCTATGGAGCTGGAATGTTGGTTGGCTTTTGGCTGGCTGGATTGATTGCCGACCAATACAAAACAGTTTCCGGACACGATTGGAATGCAATTTGGATGGTACCTGCT
>CAIRNW010000097.1 GCA_903879995.1 uncultured Bacteroidota bacterium | reverse complement strand
TCAAAAAGTTAAATTTTGGTTGATAAACACCAAATTTTCATGATGCATTGAAAATGTAAAATCGTATTTAGAAATAGCTGCGAATAATGCCTTAGAGGCTCCCTTACGCATATTATCGTGCACTTCAACAATTAGCATTTTGGTACGAGGCAACCATTCTTCTACATTTTTTTCAAATACTTCTTTTTCTGATCCCTCGATATCCAGTTTTAGCACATCCAGTGTAGTCCATCCCTGTTCTTGCATAATTGAGTGAATAGAAAAAGCAGGGAGACTATCGGGTGTATTTTCTTCTACTTCAGTTACCATAAATGAATTATCGTAAGCAGATTTATCAACGATGGCTAGTTGTTTGTTGTTGTTCCATATACCTCCTCGTTTGGCCATAACATTTGGAAATTTCTCTGTGTTCTTCAGTATCATCCTGTAATTCTCTTCGCTTGGCTCAACGGCAACAATTTTTGCATTTGGAAAACGGTGTGCGAAGTATACAGATGCAAGACCAATATTGGCGCCTCCATCCAGCATTGTGGTAGGGGTGAAAGGGAAATTGAAATTATATTGATCCTCCAGGAAAACTTGTTTGAAAGTGTATTTATCAGCAAACTTATCGCGGATGTAAATATCACTTTGGTAACGGTTGGAACGATAGCGTCCAGCTTTTTTAATAATTCTTTTTAAAAAGAAGCGTAAGCCATCGACTAGACCGAAGGCACGTATTAAGGGGATGAGACGTTTTGACATGGCGAATGCTTAGTTCTTATAGGGGTTCGGGATCCTGATACTTTCTTTTTACACGTTTAAGAATTCTTTTCATTTTATCGAGTTGAGTTCTGTATGTGGGATCTAACACTAAGTTATTTTGTTCTGCCGGATCATTTTTCAAATCGTATAGTTCCCATTCTTTGACGGTATAAAAATAAATCAGTTTATACTGATGGCCCCTGATTCCTAAATGAGGTAGTACAGTGTGATCTGCTTTGTATTCGTAGAAATGGTAGTAAAGAAATTTTCTTTTTAAATTTTTCTTTTTCCCCTCTAAAATTGGCAAAAGACTTTTGCCTTGCATAAATTTTGGCACAGCCACTCCTGCTACGTTTAATAAAGTTGGAGCATAATCAATTGTTTGGGTGAGGGCATTAGTTTCTATACCTGGTTTGATTATTCCTGGCCAACGTACCAGCAATGGTGCTTGCATTGAGACGTCATACATCCAGCGCTTATCAAACCATCCATTTTCTCCCAGGTACATGCCTTGATCACCTGTGTAAACAACAATTGTATTATTGGTTAGATTTTTCCGATCCAAATAATCAAGTACGCGGCCCACATTTTCATCAACCGAGGCTACACAGGCTGCATAATCCCGCATATACCATTGAAATTTTAGTCTTAGTAATGCATCTCCAGTTGGTCGTTGTTTTTGAAGAATTCTGCCTCGGCTTTCATATAATTTTTTAAGCTCCGTACGCTCAGGCTCTGGGATTCTATTCATGATGGAGTGATAATAGGAAATTTCGGCTGCATCAGGTTGTAAGCCGGGAATATTCTCTAAAAATTTTGGGTCTACTTTTAGATCACTACACAGCTTCATGTCTTTCAAGATACTCATGGTTTGCAGGTTCCATGCAGTACCATGTTCTTCCATGTTAGCATACAAAGTTGACGGCTCCTCGAATAATGTAGTGTGGAATTGTTTTACATATTTAAGCGGGGCTAAAAAATAGCGATGTGGAGCTTTGTGGTGGATGTGTAAGGAAAATGGCTTGGATTGATCACGGGATTCTAACCACTTAATTGCTTCATCTGTGATCACATCAGTGGCATATCCTTCCTGCGTCAAGGTATCTCCTTCCTTGTTTATAAAGCGAGGATTTACATAAAGCCCCTGACCGGGTAAAATCTTCCAATAGTCAAATCCCACAGGGTAGGAGTGTAAGTGCCATTTGCCTACTAGGGCTGTTTGATAGCCATTTGCTTGCAGTAGCAATGGCAAAGTTGTTTTACTGGAGTCAAAGCGAATTCTGTTGTCGGTAACTCCATTAAGATGCGAGTGCTGTCCTGTCAGCAAAGTGGCACGTACTGGTCCGCAAATTGAGTTAGAAACAAAGTTTTGATTGAACTTAATTCCCTCTTTTGCTAATCGGTCGATATGGGGTGTCTGTAGAATTTTATGGGAGTATGCGCTGATTGCATCAGCATCATGATCATCACTCATGATGTAAATGATGTTTGGACGTTGCTGTGCCCAGCTTGTTTGGATAGCAAATAGAAGTATAAGTAGTCGATACATTAAAAAAAGGTACGAAAAGTTTGAATATTCATTTGGGAAAGTATCGGATTGAGGTTTTGTTTTTTCCACTAAAAGGCTAAATTTAGTTATGGATCGCTTTAAATTGGACAGAACCGCTTTTAAAGGGCAAACTCAACAAGAGGCTTCCAATCACGCCGCCATTTATAAAAACCTCTCCTGGCAAGAACGATTGAAAATTGCTGAATATCTGAACAGTGTAGCCTACAACTATGACATCAATAACCCGCCAAGAATGGACCGCACTAAATTTTCAGTCAAATCCATAACTAAAAAATAGTAGCTGCATTTCGGGAGTTTGGGATGCCGGTGTTTGACATGACGGAAAATAATTTTCTCGAACACCCTGCTTGGGACGTTTTTACATTTGGAGTTCCACCTGTTGCTATTGACCTAATGATTAGCATCGAAGGGTTCAATTTTGATGAAATCTATCAGCGCTCAGTCCTTTTTGATAAGGATGGTCTTCAAGTTCGGGTGATTCATAAAAATGATCTAATTGCATTAAAAATAAGAGCAGGCCGGTCAAAGGACTTAGACGACTTAGAAAATTTAAAATGAAATATAAGCTGGATTACTTTCAGTGATCTCAACAAGTTGGTCTTACCCAAAGCCCCACACGGCTTCGCCGTGGCGGGCTTTTTACTTGTCTGCTTTGCAAAGCAAGCTTTGCACGCATCCAATTAAAAAAGCCCTCAACACTTCGTGTTGGGGGCTTTGTGCCCAGGACTGGATTCGAACCAGCACACCTTGCGGCGCCGCCACCTGAAGACG
>CAIRNW010000096.1 GCA_903879995.1 uncultured Bacteroidota bacterium | reverse complement strand
GGCGGTCCTTGGTCTAACCACCTGGTTGCCACTGCTGCCGCTAGCAAAAAAATGGGATTAAAATCTTTGGGCTATGTGAGAGGAGAAAAGCCTGCACTATTTTCTCACACATTAAATTCAGCCTTGTCGTTAGGAATGGAATTACAATTTCTTTCGAGAGATGCCTACGCAACCCAAAGAAGGAAAGTGGAACTCCAACCTACAAATTATGTCATTCAAGAGGGAGGATACGGCATGCTGGGAGCAAAAGGAGCCTCCACCATTACTGACTTATTTAATGAAGAGGATTTTACACATGTACTTGCAGCAGTTGGAACCGGCACCATGTTAGCCGGAATAGCGAATGCACTAAAAAACACTACGCTCATTGGGATACCTGTATTAAAAGGAAAAGAAGCACTGGAAAAAGAAGTAAGCAGTTTGTTAATGCAAGTCTCATGCCCTTGGAGCATGTTAGAGGGCTTTGAATGGGGCGGTTATGCAAAACACCCTGCCCAATTGTTGGAATACATGAATCAGCTTTATAACTCGACCAAAATACCAACCGATATCGTTTACACATCCAAGTTATTCTATGCAGTGGAGCAACTTGCTACAAATAACTTTTTCAAAAAAGGAAGCCGCTTGTTACTGATCCACAGCGGAGGCTTACAAGGAAATGAGTCACTTGAAAAAGGAGCATTATGCTTTTCTAATGGAGTTGAGTGAGCATTATCTTTGCAATTGAATCTATCATGACTGCAATTCGTCAACTTATTGTTTTCCTATTACCCACATGGCTTTTACCTGGCTTATTCCTTAACATGAATGCGCAGGATACACTTCCTCAATTCAGTGTAAAGGACATTGGGGGTAACCGCTACGTAATTAGCTGGGTAAACAACTACACATATACGGCACAAATAACCATACAACGCTCATTTGATAGTATTCGTGGTTATAAAAGTATTTTAACGGTACCCGACCCTACGGCTAAACAAAACGGATACGCAGATGCAAAAGCCATCAACGACCACATGTTCTACCGTCTATACATACAATTGGAGAATGGACGCTACCTATTTACTGCAGCAAAACAACCGACTCGTGAAGTTATTGTACCTGTCCCTCCCACAACAGGCACCTTGACACAAGCTTCCATTCCTACAAAACCTAAGGATGAGAAAATCTTATCAACCACACAACCGGTTACTACTCCTGTTACTAAAACGCCGGAACCCGTAGCGCAAAACACCCTTCAAAAAAATGAAGACAAAACAAATGAAATAAAAAAAAATACGGAAGAACTAGTCCCCGATACTCCCTCCACCACTTCCTATTCAATTCCGGCCATTAAAAGAGCGGAACCTGTTGTATACAGATTACAAAATATCCGTCTGGGTGATTCCGCAAAAACACCCACAGCCGTGTTTACTAAGGATGATCCAAATGCCTATGCCCCCTCCTTATTTGTGTTTACTCACCCCGATGGAAATATTCGGGTGCAAGTTCCAAACCGAGCCCGACTCTCACGATACCGTATAAAATTTTTTGAGCCAGATAAACGATTATTATTCGAATTAAAAAATCTACCTGCGCCTGAATTTCAAGTAGACAAAACAAACTTCTTACACGGCGGCTGGTTTTTATTCGAGTTATACGAGGATAATCGACTTCTTGAAAAACACAAATTATATTTAGATCGGTAATTGCGTGTTTCTTAAATCCACTCTACGCCAAAAACTTGCTGAAAATTAGAATGCACTATTTTTTTTACACTAGAAAGCTCCATCGAATACTGCAGTTCATGTTGCAGTGATGTAACAGATTTATCAGGGATACCACAAGGCACAATATGATTAAAGTAGGACAGATCATTACACACGTTCAGGGCAAACCCATGCATAGTAACCCACCGACTACAACGAACCCCCATGGCACAAATCTTACGAGCTTTCCCGGGAACATGTGGATCTAGCCAGACTCCCGTTTCACCCTTAGACCGCTCTCCTTTGAGTCCGTAATGCGCGAGTGTGAGGATAATCACCTCCTCCAATTCGCGTAGATAGCGCCCGATGTCTGTATAAAATTGCTCGAGGTCCAAAATTGGATATCCCACCAATTGACCAGGTCCATGATAAGTAATATCTCCTCCCCTGTTTGTATGAAAAAAGTCAATTTCTCGTTCTTGCATTTCCTGTTCCCCAATCAAAACATGTTCTCGTTTACCACTTTTACCTAAGGTGTAAACAGGTGGGTGTTCTACAAATAACAAGTGATGCACCCCTTGCTCTCCTCTGGATTTACGCTCGATATTTTCTTTCAATAACTGCTCCTGTAAATCCCAAACAGGCTGGTAGGCCGCCAGTCCCAAATCCTGAAAATGTACTCGGTTGCTCATTTCAACAAAGGTACCCACAAACTCCGAAGCTTTACCTTTGCAAAAATGAATGAGGAGTTATCCATACAATCCCAAGACCTGAGCGATGAGCTTTTTGAGAGATTTCAATTGCAGGTAAATAAAGGGCAAGAGTCGATACGAATTGATAAATTTCTTGCCAGCCGCATAGAGGGAGCCAGCCGAAACAAACTACAACAAGCCATGAATTTGGGCATGGTGCAAGTAAATGGCCAGCCTATCAAAGCGAATTATAAAATAAAGCCGCTGGATCAAATTGTAATTTATTCTGATATCAGTCCCGAGCAAACAGCAATCGCCCCAGAAGCGATGGACTTGTCTATTTTTTATGAGGACAAGGAGGTAATGATTATCAATAAACCAGCAGGCATGGTTGTACACCCGGGAAGCGGTAACTATACAGGTACTTTGCTGAATGGGGTGGCTTGGTATCTGCAACAACAAAATCCAACTCTGTCAGAAGAAACATTACCACGTTTTGGAATGGTTCATCGAATCGACAAAAACACAAGCGGCCTACTCGTGCTCGCCAAAACAGATTTGGCAATGCGTCAATTAGCTAAACAGTTTTTTGATCACACGGTTAAACGCGAATACATTGCGCTGGTATGGGGTGATGTGCAGGAAAATAAAGGAACAATACGAGCGCATGTTGGAAGGCATCAACGATTTCGAAAACTTTTTGAAGCGTATCCTGACGGTGATCATGGAAAGGAAGCCATCACACACTATGAAGTCATTGAACGATTTGGCTATGTAACCTTAATTCGATGTAAACTAGAAACAGGACGAACCCATCAAATTCGCGTGCACATGAAATACCTGGGTCATCCTTTATTCAATGACGACTTCTACGGAGGTGATAAAATAGTAAAAGGAACTGTTTATGCACGTTACAAACAATTTGTAGATAATTGTTTCAGTATTTGCCAAAGACAAGCCTTACACGCGCGGACGCTCGGATTTATTCATCCTGCTACTGGACTTGCGATTGATTTTGAATGTCCCCTACCTCCAGACATAGAGGAAGTGATTCAAAAGTGGCGAACCTACGCTGCTACTTATAAAAAATAATTACTTAACGAAAGTCATAGAGCGTGGCTGTAAAAATACCGCGCTCCCGGTCTTTAAACGGGATATCCCAATTTCCCACATAACGCAGCACGGATGGCACTACCCAGTTCTTATAACGCATCAGCTCCGCTTCAATCTGTACCTCAAAATCATAAAATCCGGTTCGATAACTCATCGCATAATTTCTGGCTAATACTTCTCCGGTGCGTACACTAAACCAAGTGGTCATGTTATCAATCACTATTTTATCACGTTGACCACCGCTAAGGTTTGGTTTAGCTTCGATAGAAAATAAATAACAGTCCTCCCCTCTATACATTACACGGTCAATTGCATAATTATACAGCGCGCGCCGATCCGGACTAAACACATCTACTTTATCCCCGATAAAAGGGATTCCAGGTATTTTCTTACCCGGATTAAAAAGCAGCATTTTTAACTGTTCTCGATGACGTGCCATACCCTTTGTAGAACGCGCTTGAAAATTTCGGTCTCTTACAATATTGGTTTCCCCACAAATTTTGCCTGGGGCAAAAAACAGGGATGCGTATAAAGCTGCTGTGTAATAACGATAAGTCCGGTCTGATTTATAAAAATTACCCAGCACTTTCTCCTCTAATACTGTTGTATTTCTACAACCAGCCTCTCGAACTTGCTTTGTTTTGCTAATCATTCTTGCCAACGGAGCTGCTTTTTTATCCCGCAAGAGAATATCGTTGCTTGACGTAAACTCCAATACGCGGAGATTCCGAAATGCTTTGTAAAAAGTAGTATCATCACGTACTTGCTGAATAAATCGATCCACATCAAGGTTACTGCGTAATACCACCTCCGAAAGATTTATAAGTTGCCTCAGTCGTACGGCATCCATACTATCAGCATTTACTGATTGGCCTTGAGCAGTAGTAAAAAACAATAAGAGGAAGGCTGGAAAAAACCGACTCATACAGAAAATTTCATCTTATAATCAACGGCTACCTTTCCTTTGGTTATATCGGTGAGTTTACCCTTTAATAGTTTACGCTTTAACGGAGGAAGATGATCAATAAATAACTTTCCCTCTAAGTGGTCATATTCATGTTGAATCACACGAGCAGTTATTCCACTAAAAATTTCTTCTTTTACTTCCCATTGCTCAGTGGTATAGCGCAAGCGAATTGTGTCAGGACGAAATACCTCTTCATGAATCTTAGGAATACTTAAGCAACCTTCGCTATAACCCCAGGGTTCACCAGTTTGATCCAATATAGTAGCATTGATAAAAGCAGCTTTAATGCCGGGCGCATCGGGATAATTTGCCCGCTCATTGGGATCCATTGAATTGAATAGTTGCAAGGTATCCACCGTAAATACCCGGATGGAATGATTGACTTGGGGAGCCGCAAGACCAACTCCATTACTTGCATACATGGTTTCCCACAGGGAAGCAATAAAGGGTGCTAAATCGAACTGACCTTGTTCAATGGGCTTAGCAACTTCTCTTAATACGGGATGTCCGTAAGCAATGATGGGAAGAATCATTGTACAAAGTTACGACCCCTGAACAGAACGCAGGTATTCCTGTAATAAGATGGTGGCGGCCACTTCGTCCACTAACTTTTTGTCCCGCCGATCTTTCTTTTTTAACCCCATTTCAAGTAACGCATCCTTTGCCATTTTTGAGGTATATCGTTCATCTACTTTTTCAACGGGGATAGTGGGAAAATTCTTTTGAAGCAACTGAATCGCTTTGGCCGCATGTGGAGTTCCGTGGGTGGGAGAATCATCCCAATTAGTTGGCCACCCTACTATAAAGCGATCAACTTGCTCCGTTCTTATGTAATTTTTTATAAAATCAACAAGTGTATGAGCTTCGATGGTAATTAACCCGGTAGCAATGATTTGCAATGGATCGGTAACTGCAATCCCTGTTCGTTTTCCACCCACATCGATTGCCATTATTCTTCCCATAGCATTATAAATAAAGGTCTGCAATTACAAAAACTGAAAAAAGAATTGAGGCTATCCCATTTACGGTCATGAAGGCGAGATTAACCCTACTTAGATCATGTGGGCTCACTAAGCGCTGTTGATACACCAACAGACCCCCATAAATAAGAGCACCTATCCAATACAACCATCCAAAGGAACCATACCAGCCAGCAAGTCCAATCAGCACAAAACTGATCCCATGCAGTACCCTTGAAACGGCTAAGGCCTTTTTAGTGCCCAGCCAGACGGGGATTGAGTAGAGTTCCTGGGAACGATCAAATTTTTCGTCCTGCAAAGCATAAATAATATCGAATCCACTGACCCAGGTTAATACGGCAAACGAAAAAAATAAAGGAACTATAGCAAACTGACTAGTAACGGCTAAGTACGCACCAATTGGAGCTAAAGAAAGTCCGGCACCCAGCACAAGATGACAAAGTGGTGTGAATCGTTTTGTGTAACTATATCCCAGAATAATGAATAACGCTAACGGAGAAAGAAAAAAACAAAGTGTATTAATGAACCAGGCACAGCCCACAAAAAGTAATGACATCCCCACTGTAAATCCAAGGGCCTGCTGTGGCTTGATTAGTCCAACAGGAATTTCTCGCTGAGCGGTACGAGGATTTAGCGCATCAAAATAACGATCCAAATAACGATTGAATGCCATGGCTGCACTTCTGGCAAAAACCATGCAAGCAATTACAAGAATGAATAAACGTACCCCCTCAAACGACCCCCCCGGAGAAAGTGACTCAATTCCCAGAAAAAAACCAATCAATGCAAAAGGCATAGCGAATACCGTGTGCGAAAATTTGATAAGCTTAAAGTAATTGATGAGGCCGGTGTTCATCCGTTATCAGTAATTTTTTTTCTAACAATTTCCCAAAGCATAACACCAGCTGCAGTAGCAATGTTGAGCGAATGTTTCATGCCAAGTTGTGGTATTTCCAGCACTTGATCACAGACCTCAAGCGTTTCTTGTTCTACACCTGTCACTTCATTTCCCATAATCAAAGCCAGTCCCGGCGAAGCAGGCTCCTGCCATTTGTGGAGGGGTATACTCGTGTCGGTCTGCTCGGCTGCTACTATGGTGTAACCCAGCTGACGAATAGAATCAATAGCCTCAGCCATTGTTTTAAAATGCTTCCAGCTTACTGACTCCTCGGCGCCTAGTGCTGTTTTACGGATTTCCTTGTGAGGAGGAAAGGCCGTATAGCCCACCAAATAGACCCCTTCCAATAAAAAGGCATCAGCCGTCCGGAAGACGCTACCCACATTATAGGCACTTCGTATGTTCTCCAATACAACAATAACGGGAAGCTTGTTGGCCCCTTTAACCTCCGCAACTGTTTTGCGGCCCAATTCGTCCATGCGTAATTTTCGCATGCGGCGAAGGTAAGCAGGGTTCCTTATTTTTGTCCCCCACACCTGTGGCTATGGCAAAAAGTGCTTCTAACGATACCCCACTCATGCAACAACACCGGGCTATTAAACAAAAATACCCGGATGCCATTCTATTGTTTCGTGTAGGCGATTTCTATGAAACGTTTGGGCAGGATGCAGTACTTGCCTCGCAGATACTTGGTATTACGCTTACCAAAAGAAATAATGGAGCAGCGGCGGACGCATCCTTGGCAGGTTTTCCGCATCATTCGCTAGATACTTACTTGCATAAATTAGTAAAAGCTGGACATCGCGTTGCTGTTTGCGATCAATTGGAAGATCCCAAACAAGCAAAAGGAATCGTAAAAAGGGGCGTAACAGAAATGTTAACACCGGGTACCACTACTAATGATAAAATACTCGACCAACGAAGCAATAATTTTTTATTAGCGCTACACGTAGGGCCGCAAGAAAAACTGGGACTTGCTTTTTTAGATATCTCTACGGGGGAGCTTTATGTTACTGAAGGAGATCGCGATTTTGCAGATAAACTGATTCAAGGCCTACCGACTGCAGAATTAGTGGTGCAGCGACAACATCAGCATCGCCTCAAAGAACAATTGGGACTAAAAACATACACGTACACGCTGGATGAATGGATCTTTGATGAAACCTATACAAGAGAAATATTACTCAAGCATTTTCAGGTTCAATCATTGAAGGGATTTGGAGTAGAAGAACTTCCGTTGGGGTGTATCGCAGCCGGCGCCCTTTTTCATTACCTCAAAGAAACGGATCACCCGCATCTACAGCATATCGGCCGAATGCAACGAATCGATCGCCAGTCTTTTTTATGGATGGATCGTTTTACAATTCGCAACTTAGAATTACTAACGCCTTCCCGTGAGGGAAATCCAACCTTACTAAGCATCTTGGATCATACACAAACTCCAATGGGAGGACGAAGGCTAAAACGATGGATGCTATTTCCACTGGCTGAACATAGCCTCATTCAAGAAAGATTAGATGCGGTAGATTTTTTAATAAATAATACTCCCTCTAGTAATAGTATTCGCATAGAGCTGGAGG
>CAIRNW010000095.1 GCA_903879995.1 uncultured Bacteroidota bacterium | reverse complement strand
TGGTGGCTATCAGTCTGCTACTGGAAATGGAAATAACTGGGATCCAGGAACGGCACCCGAGTTGATCCGTGATATTCGTCCTGAGGCGATGAACAAATTATACTACACGTATATCTATTTACCTGCAAACTCAGAGTTTAAAGTAACACAGGGTCGTGATTGGGCAATCAATTATGGTGGAACCAATAATAACCTGGCTCAGAATGGTGCTAACTTCTCTGTAAGCACAGCAGGGGTATACCGTATTTCTATTGACCGTGCTAACATGAAATATGATATCCGTGAAGGTCGTATGGGCTTTGTGGGTGGTGCTACAGGTGCCGGTTGGAATCCTGGTGCATCTTTCCCCAACTATGCAATGGGACATCCTGAGAAAAATCTATTTGTAGGATTAACTAACCTTAATTCCTCTGGTGGTTGGAAGTTGATTGACTTCAATAACTGGAACAGCGGTGATATAACAGCTGCCAACGCTCGCAGTTACGGCTCTAACGGTGGCAGTGGATCTGCTATGGAAGTAAATGGTCCTAATATGCCTGATGTAAGTGCAACAGGTCGTTACCGTGTTATCTGGGATGGTCGTAACGTGAATGGTATCCGTTATGAAATTTCTCCTGCCAACGAAATGCGAGTAGTAGGGGATGGATTAACAGGAGTTGCTGCTTGGAACCCAGGCGCTAGCCCTCAAATGACATATGGTGGAAATGGTGTATGGACTATCACTGTGGCATTAGAGGCTAACAAGGATATTAAATTCTTGGCCGGTAATGCATGGGGCGCCTTCGACTACGAAGATGCTAGTGGTGGCAGCCAATCCACAGGTTCTCCGCGCAGAATTAAGTGGGATGGAGGTCCAAACTTTAAAACACCAACTACAGCGGGTACTTATACTATTACATTGAACGAGAATACACAAACAGTTACCATTAACTAATTGTAAGTATTACTGAATAGGAAACGGCTCCCTCGAGGAGCCGTTTTTTTTATCTTTAGTTAGTAATCAACTTTCACCCCGATGATAAGCCGATTTGTTTTATTGTCTCTTCTATCTATGATGAGTGTGCTGAGTAGCTGTGGTCAAAAAAATACGCCTGCTCCACCCCTTCAACCCTTAATAAAAGGAGCTGATATTAGCTGGATCTCTGAGATGGAAGCAGCTGGAAAAAAATTCTACACTACCAATGGAGTTGAAAGAGACCCCGTACTACTCATGAAGGATTTAGGAATGAATGCTATTCGGCTACGCGTTTGGGTAAATCCTGCAAATGGATGGAATGGTTTGCAAGATGTAATTCAAAAAGCCATGCGTGTTAAACAAGCGGGACTGAAGTTGCTGATTGATTTTCATTACAGTGATAGTTGGGCCGACCCCGGCAAGCAAAATCCTCCGGCAGCATGGGCCGGACTTGGCGTGGGGGCACTCTGTGATTCAGTTCGTGCCCACACCACCCGCGTTTTGTCAGCTTTACTGTTAAGAGGCGTAAATCCTGAATGGGTTCAAATTGGAAATGAAACCAATGATGGCATGCTATGGCCATTGGGTAAAGCATCTCAACAAATGGCCAATTACGCAAGTTTTTTTAAAGCAGGGTATGAAGCAGTAAAGCAAATAGATCCTGCCATTAAGGTGATGGTGCATTTATCCAATGGATATGATGCGGGACTATTTCGATGGAACTTAGATGGACTTAAAAATAACGGGGCCGTGTGGGATTTGATAGGGCTTTCTCTTTACCCAACACAATCAAACTGGCCTGAATTAGTTACACAGTGCAAAACCAATATGGTGGAGTTGGTCAATCGGTATAACACACCGGTGATGGTTTGCGAAGTAGGTATGCCTTGGGATCAGGCAGATGCCTGTTACCTATTTTTAAACCAACTACAAACTCAACTCCGCACTATACCTGATCAAAAGGGGTTGGGAATTTTCTATTGGGAACCCCAATGTTATGGGAACTGGAAGGGCTATACACTCGGAGCCTTTGATAATGCCGGTCGCCCAACACGTGCTATGTCGGCTTTTCAGTAGAGACTGAAAAAATCAGTCAAAAATTTTATTGATAATCAGCGTATTACAAAGGCGTGATTCAAAATTAATCCCCTTTTTCGAGGTGGTGTGTACCAACTGACCTACCTTTGCGGTCCATTTTTAATCAGGTTCCGGGATAGCGGGACCTCAAATAAAACATCATGAGTAAACTACATTTCACTACCAAACATGCGAACGAGGCTACCGTAAAGCGCAACTGGTTTGTTGTGGACGGTACTAATCAAACCGTGGGTCGTATGTGTTCCCGCATTGCTGCTGTATTGCGCGGAAAAAACAAAGCCAGCTACACACCACACGTTGACACTGGCGACTACGTAATTGTAATCAACTGCGAAAAGGTTGTTTTGACCGGTAACAAACTGGATCAAAAAATGTACGACCATTTTACAGGTTATCCTGGCGGTTTAAAAGAAGAGGTTGCATCCAGTTTATTGAAGCGTCGTCCTGAAGTAGTTATTGAGCGCGCTGTAAAAGGAATGCTTCCTAAAAACAGACTGGGTCGTAAAATGATCAAAAAATTATTTGTGTATGCCGGGGCTGAACACCCACATGGTGCACAACAACCCAAGGAACTTAAATTCTGATTCAACCTTACAAACAACTAATAAATGGAAAAGCAAAAGAACAGCGTAGGTCGTCGTAAGGAAGCCGTAACACGTGTTTTCGTTACCAAGGGTGACGGAAAAATTACGGTGAACGACAAAGACTACAAACAATATTTTTCTCTTGTCTACTTACAGAATCAAGTAGAGCGTCCGCTCAAAACTGTTGAAGTGATGGGCAAATACGATGTAAAAATTAATGCAGCCGGTGGTGGCGTGAAAGGACAAGCAGAAGCAGCCATGTTGGGTATTTCCCGCATCTTGGTAGAATTGAATCCTGAATTCCGTCCTGCACTCAAAGCAGCTGGATTGCTGAAACGTGATCCACGTTCTGTAGAGCGTAAGAAGTTCGGTCACAAGAAAGCTCGTCGTAGTTACCAGTTCTCCAAACGTTAATCGCCTTCAATCAATTTTAAAGTACTTATACTTCATATGGAAAATAATACATCCTTACAACAGCAACTTCTCGAAGCCGGTGTACATTTTGGTCACCTGAAAAAGAAGTGGAATCCCAAGATGTTGCCTTACATCTTTGCTGAGAAGAAAGGTATTCACATCATCGACCTGAACAAAACGGTTGATTGTTTGCAGGAAACTGCAGCTGCGTTAAAGCAAATTGCTCGCAGTGGAAAGAAAATCCTTTTTGTAGGAACAAAAAAGCAGGCAAAGGACATCGTTAATGAATGTGCTAAGCGTGTAAACATGCCTTATGTAACGGAGCGTTGGTTAGGTGGAATGTTGACCAACTTCAACACGGTTCGTAAGAGTGTAAAGAAAATGCAGAGCATTGAAAAAATGTTGGGTGATGGTTCTTTCGATAGTATCACTAAGAAAGAGCGTCTCACACTCAGCCGTGATAAAGACAAAATGGAAAAAGTATTGGGTGGTATCTCTCAATTAGGACGTATCCCTGCTGCTTTATTCCTGGTTGATATCGGGCACGAGCATATCGCATTGGCTGAAGCCAAGCGTTTAGGTATTACCACCTTCGGTTTGGTTGATACAAACTGCGATCCTAACAAAGTTGATTTTGCGGTTCCTGCTAACGACGATGCTACTAAATCAATCGCTATCCTGGTGAATTATATCACGGCAGCAATTGAAGAAGGTTTGGCGGAGCGTCAAGCAGCTAAAGATGATGAAACCGAGGAAATCACAGACGACGAAAAAGAAAGAAAAGCAGCTAAACTACTTGCTGAAGCGGAAGCGGAAGGCGGTCGTGGAGGCGCTCGTCGTGGTGGTGCTGGAACACGTCGTCGTACTACCGGTGGTAGTGTAAGTCGTGGACCTGGCGGAGCCCGTAAGTAATTTATTTTTTAATTCTTGTTG
>CAIRNW010000094.1 GCA_903879995.1 uncultured Bacteroidota bacterium | reverse complement strand
TAAAATCAGCAGTTACTTTATATACCTGATGTTCTTTCCAAGCTGTTTGCCACTTCTTTTCTATTCGTCGAAAATCGTACTCCATAAGGGCACCAAAAATACGGTTTGTAGCGTTAAACTTTTATATTTGCTCCTATGGCACAACCAGGAAAATCATCCATCAAACGAGGTAAACCATCCTATTTTATGTCAATCCTCGGGGTTACACTGGTGCTGCTCCTTCTCGGGATTATCGGATGGTTGGTAATCAACGCAACAAAACTGGGTGACTACTTTAAAGAAAGTGTGGAAGTGCGGGCTGAGTTGCGTGGCGACCTTAACCCCAAAGACAGTGCAACTCTTTTTACGTATATCGCCAGCAAGCCTTACGTAAAATCAATCGAGTTTGTCAACAAGGAAAAAGCAAGAGAAATCTTTTTGGCCGACGGCAATAAATCCTGGGATGGAATTCTGGATGCCAATCCGCTACCCAATAGCATTAACTTCAAAGTGAAGCAGGAATACATGAACGCAGATTCACTAGTTGGTATTCAGGCCGATTTACAAAAGCAAACTTATGTTAGTGAGGTAGCTTACCCTAAAGCACTGGTTGATAACCTCAATAAGAATATTCAACGTATCAGTGTAATTCTGTTGACGGTTGCCCTTTTACTGGCTGCCGTAGTGATTGCCTTGATTGATAACACTATTCGATTAGCCATGTTTAGCAATCGCTTTTTGATTAAAACCATGCAAATGGTGGGTGCCACACGTTGGTTTATTGCCTGGCCCATGAATAAAAAAGCAATTGTTAATGGAGCGGTAAGTGGAATGATCGCATCCGTTGCTGTTTTTGCTTTTGTTTTATTGGCTGAGGGTATTTTACCGGAGTTAAAAGCCATTCGTGATACAGGAGGCTTATTATTACTTTTTATTGTCCTGATTCTTTTAGGTATAGGGATAACACTTTTCAGTACACACCGAAGTGTAATCAAGTATTTAAAGATGAAATTGGACGAACTTTATTGATTCTAAATTTCTACCCATGAGCACAGAGAGTGGATCCTTGTTTGGAAAAAAGAATTATGGTTGGATGTTGGGCGGACTAGCCCTCATTGCCCTTGGTATGTTTCTGATGTCGGGTGGACAAAGCAACACAGATCCTACTGTTTTTAATAAAGCAGCCGTGTATAGTCCTATACGAATTACCGTAGCACCGCTTTTGATATTAGCCGGTCTGGTTATTGAGATTGTTGCCATTTTCAAGAAATAAGCATGGAGCTGCTGGAAGCTATCCTTATTGCCATTGTTGAGGGGCTCACTGAATTTTTACCGATCTCCTCAACGGGTCACATGATTATTACAGAAAAGTTATTGGGTGTACCGGACGATGAATTCACAAAACTCTTTACAGTAGGAATTCAACTCGGAGCCATACTAGCGGTGGTAGTGCTATACTGGAAAAAATTCTTAATGCCTTCGGCCACACTGCAAAACCGATTTCGTTTTTATTTCAAACTGGGCGTTGCCGTACTACCAGCACTGGTCATTGGATTTTTACTTTCGGATTGGATCGACTCTTTGCTGGAAAGTACCCTTACGGTGGCTATAAGCTTAGTAGCAGGTGGTATTGTGCTCTTATTCATTGATACTAGTTTTAAATCGCCGGTGGTACACGAGGAAGAACAGGTTACGTTCAAATCTGCTTTTTTAATTGG
>CAIRNW010000093.1 GCA_903879995.1 uncultured Bacteroidota bacterium | reverse complement strand
GTACACGGTTTCGGGATAAATGCCCGAAATACTGGCTATCTGAGAGCTTTCCAGTCCCACCTTTATAAATATGAACAGCCGGATCTCATTGCTGGTGATTTTGGGGAAGGCAGATTTTAATCTGGAGCTATAGTAAGGAAATTCCTGTTCAAAATTATCCCGGAATTCCTGCCAGTCTCCGTTTGTGAGCATACGCAGCGGACGCGAGGGGCGATTATTCTGGCTGGAAATATCATTTACATTGGCATCGGGGAGTGATGAATAAGGCGTATCGCCGGTTCCGTACAGTATATCATCTGATTTGATCAGCTTTCGTTCAAGTTTTGAAATGAGTTGATTTTTGAGATTGATCAGATTCTGCAGCGTTGCCAGTTCTGCCTTATTTTTATCCAGGGTGGCATTCGCGATTTGCAGATACTGTTGCTGTATAGTTTGTTGTGCTTCCAGCAGGGGTGCAATTCAAAATGTCGCAGTGATTTAGAAAAGTATTACCTTGTGAATTGAACAAAAAAATAAGAAACATGATGAGCAAAGAAGAATTTGTAGCCTTGGCCTTGTCTCGCTGGCCGGAACTGGAATCTCTTGATCAGGAGAAAGACTTCTACGAATATGAGAGACGCTTTGAGCAAATCATGCTGGATTTGAGCCGTGCAGTATTGGAGCGCAAGATTAGCCCTGTTGGCAAAGATCGTCGAAAAAAAACAAAGTTCGAACCCGATTCGGCGTCATCGAAGTGAGCAAAACACATGCCTTCAGCAAGCCGGTACTGGGTCAGCGTACCAGCCCATTTCTACAGGAGAAATTGGCTGATCTTGGTTGTGATGAGGTATTTGTGGCAGTGCCGGATCGCATCTCCTCATTGCTGGGAATAGAGGTAAACCAAAGTCAGGTATATCGGACATGTCAAAATGTGGCGGAACAATTGAACGAAAAAGACCTTAATACGCCCTGCCCCTTGTTAGCTGAGAAACAAAATAATCAAGATGAAGAGGTGTATGCCATGATTGACGGGTCTATGATTTTTACAGATGCTGGTTGGCAGGAGACAAAGGTTGGTCGGGTGTTTCAAGCGGAACATTACATTGAAAATGAAGAACATAGATGGAAGATGGGTGTATCGCACTATACCGCCCGGCGAGGACATTATGTCGATTTTACAACCCGTTTTGAACAAACCTTGCCACCGGAAAGCGCTTGTAAAAAGATATTTGTGACAGATGGGGCTACCTGGATTGGCCAATGGATAGCCCAGCGATATGCCGGATCAGTTCATATAATTGATTACTTTCACGTTTGTGAAAAACTCGCATCTGTGGCGCCCAAGGATGTCGGTGGGTGGTTGGCCAAACAAAAGGAGGCACTGCTTAACAGCCGGGTAGAAGCGGTTATTGGCGAGGTTAAAACGCTACAGGGCAATGAAGAAGACATTAACCAATTACTCGGCTACCTTGAAAATCACAAGCACCAAATGAACTACCAATACTATCGTCAACAAGGCTGGATGATTGGAAGTGGCGCTATTGAATCTGCCCACCGAACACTATTGCAAGTCAGGATGAAAAGAAGCGGTCAAAGGTGGGCTAATGAAGGATGTGACAGTATGATCAAATTGCGAGTCACCTATAAAAATGGCAGGCGAGATATCGTCCGTAAGTTGTTAAAAAAGGCCGCCTGATGCGACATTTTGATTTGCACCCTCTGCAAGCCTGCCGACAGTGCCAGATTCAGAAAAATTGAACTGCGAAATTTCCCGCGGGCATCCCACTATGAAGCTGTGATACCGGCAGGAAACAGACAATACTGGGTGAGCACACAGAAAGGAATCGGCTGCTTCTATCTGGAAGACGGAATAGTGAGAAATGCCGTTTTTTACGAGAGCAGAAATGGACTCCGCGAGCGGAATTTCAACAGCGGAGCCGTTCTCCGGTTGTCTGACGGGCAGCTGATATTCGGCGGCAGTTCGGGCCTCACCAGTTTATTCCCGGGACAGGTTAAACCGGATCCCTACGAACCTGCTGCCGTACTGACGGGTTTCAGGCTGTTTAATCGCCCTGTTTTGGCCGGTACAACGACTGCCGATGGCTTTCAACTCGAAAAAAGTCTCTCTTCACTCGAAGAACTTGTGCTTACTCATCTGGATAACGTTATCAGCATAGAATTCTCAGCCCTGCATTTTTCCTGTCCTGAACAAAACTATTTCGCCTGGAAACTGGACGGATTTGATCCCGACTGGAACTATGGAGATGCCTCCCAGCGACTGGCGCATTACACCAATCTGCCCGCCGGTAATTACACCTTTCTGGTAAAAGCTGCCAATAGTGACGGTATCTGGAATCAGGAGCCGGCGAGGCTCAAAATACGAGTGCTGCCACCCTGGTGGCGATCCTCTGCCAAAAACAAAAAGCAGATTGGATTCAAAGGTTCACGGAATGTCGGAAAACTGATGCAGTTGTTTTT
>CAIRNW010000092.1 GCA_903879995.1 uncultured Bacteroidota bacterium | reverse complement strand
GTAACCAGCGTGGATGGGATGACAGCCGACTGGGCTCATCTGCCCTACGACTTTTTAGCACATGTATCCAACGAGATCATCAATCACGTTAAAGGAATCAACCGGGTTGTTTATGATATCAGCAGTAAGCCACCTGCAACCATTGAGTGGGAGTAATTCACGGCTAATCATATGAAAGGTATTCGCATTTGTGGGATGCTGTTTTTAACAAGCCTCTTATTTGTACAGTTGCTGACTGCACAAAATAATTTGCCAAAAACGCCAGCTCGTATCGGGCTGTTATTGCCTCTACTACTTGACTCAGCTTTTGATCAAAAAAACAATTTCAAGTTTCCTCCAAAATCATTTCCCAAATATTTAATTCCTGGACTGGAATTTTATGAAGGGGCGCTGCTTGCCATGGATACTTTAAATAAAAATAAGGCGTCCGTTCAACTGATTGTAATCGATACACGTGCAACTCATCAAAGCCTACAATCTCAATTAGATAAATTAGACAAGAACCCACTAGACCTTATTCTAACACATTGCAATGCTGCAGAACTTCGCATCATTGCCACCTATGGATTAAAGAAAAATATTCCGGTCATCAATGTAAACCTACCCAATGATGCCGGCATCACCCAAAATCCCTTTTTAGTATTACTCAATTCCACCCTCCGCACCCAATGCCTAGCATTGGCGGATCATATTCAAAGTAAAAATGCCAAACAACAAGTGGTGGTATTCCGAAAAAAAGGAGGCCTAGAAGACAGAATACGTAGTTATTGGGACGAAAATAATCAACTAAAAAAAGTTGGTAAATGGACCTACGTTGATTTACCAGATAGCTTCTCGGTGAATCATCTCATTTCAAAATTGGATACGAGCAGAACTACTATTTGTATTGCAGGCACATTAGATGAAAATTTTGGAAAACGTTTAGCAACACAATTGGCTACGCTAACCAAACAGCGATACAAAGCCAGTTTATTTGGACTTCCAACCTGGGACGACATTAAAGATTTTTCGAAACCAGAATTTAGAGGATTGAATATTACTTACTGTACACCCCATTACAATTCGCGTATGGACTCCGTGAGTCAACAGGTACAACGGTTTTTCGCGGCCACACTGTATGCGCGTCCCAGTGATATGGCACTTCGTGGCTATGAAGCTGTATGGAAATTTGCAAACCTCGTTCTCAAGTATAAAAATAACATTGCTACACAACTAAGTTCTAAAGAGTTTGAAATATTCCGAGAATTACATATTCAACCTGTTTTGGGTAACGAAAAACAAGTACACTATTTCGAGAACAAAAAGCTTTACTTCTTGAAATGGCAAGATGGGATTCTAAAATTGATTCCCTGATTCCCTGCTGGACCCTAATTCATTTTTTTCTGCAGACTGGAAACTTGCTGTTGTAAGTCCGAAACCACATTCGCAAGCTGGTTCATATCCCAGCGATGTTGAGAATTAGCTTTGGAAATCACCACTTGTGCCTGCCACATTTCAATTACCTCCTCGGTGTTGACCGTATAAGGATGAAATACAGGGTTATCACTCACTAGGGTCAGTTTGCCTTTTTGTTTCCCATTCTTTTGAACCCTCTTATATACGATCCCCTCATTACGTGAAACTACAATACAGGGCGTATCATTTTTAACCTCCTCGAGATCGTTCACTTTTTCACCCACAATTACTGATCCACTTGGCGTGGGTAACATGGAATCTCCAATAATCTCAAAGGCTCTGAAATTGCCGCCTGTTAACATGGGCAGGGTGAAAGTATTGAGTTCATCAATAAACTCAGGATCAGCATAACCCGCCAGATAACCCGCTGCGGCCTTCACCGGTACAAAGGGTATTTCAGCCGGTCCTGATGCCATTTTAATAGCTCTGCGCTGGCTTAAATAATTCGCTTTTTGATCACTTAAATCTTTTCGAAGCAAATCATCCATGGTCAGCTTAAATAAATCACAAACCGCCTCCAATACCTCATAACGAGGTTCAGCTCTCTCTTCCTCATAAGCTCCCAATAAGGATCTTTTGATGTTGAGCTTGGTGGCAAATTCTTCTTGTGTCCAGCCCCGCTGCTTGCGGAGGTATTTAAGATTTTGGTTGGAGAAGGACATGGGACTCTAATTTATTTAGTTGCAAAATACTAATATTTTTAGATTTTCCAAATTTTTTAGCCCCCATCTTGGTCTGCGCCTAAAAAAAGGGGAGTTTTACAGGGTCATGAGCACAAAAAAATCAAAAACCCGATCCAAGCCCCAAACAGCCAAAGTAACTGGAAAAGACAAACCTATCATCCTGATCACCAACGATGATGGAATTACGGCACCAGGTATTCGAAACCTCGTAGAATCAGTAAAGGACATTGGAAAAATTGTAGTAGTAGCCCCGGATAAACCACAGTCAGGTATGGGGCATGCCATTACAATTGGCGAACCACTTCGCTTACATAAAACCCACCATTTTGAGGGTATCGAATCCTATTCCTGCTCAGGCACACCAGTGGACTGTGTGAAGCTGGCTGTAGACAAAGTGCTGCATCGAAAACCAGATCTCTGTTTAAGTGGAATCAATCATGGCGCCAATCACAGCATTAACGTCATATACTCCGGCACCATGTCAGCAGCAGTAGAAGCGGCAATTGAAGATATTCCCTCCGCTGGGTTCTCCCTGTTAGACTATAGTATCGAAGCGGATTTTTCCGGTGCTCGTTATTTTGCAAGGAAGGTGGTTGAATTAATGTTACAAACAAAACTGGGTAAGCATACCGTGCTTAACGTAAATATTCCTGCAAAGCCCCTTGAATTACTGAAAGGAATTAAACTATGCAGACAGGCGTATGCAAAATATGAGGAGAACTACGTGCAGCGAAACGATCCACATGGTCGTCAATATTATTGGTTAACGGGCGAATTTCAGAATTTTGATAAAGGAAAAGACACGGATGTTTGGGCACTAGCCAACAACTTTGTCAGTGTGGTACCGGTGCAATATGATTTGACCCATACCGTTTATTTAAAACAATTAAAAGCTACTTGGGAAAAATGATTTTTACTAAGGACAATTTAAAATTGGGGCTTGGGCTGGGATTGGGAGGTCCCCTAGTAGGACTTATTTTTCTTTACTATTATTTATTTCCATCCTTTACGCTGCTAGAGTTTTTAGATTCCTTTATACATGAGAATAGACTATTGACATCAATTGGATCACTCAGCCTATTAGTCAACGCCATCCTATTCACATTTTATGTGAATACACAAAGAGATCAAACGGCAAAGGGAATTTTTATCATTACGGTCATTTATGGAATTGGAATTCTTTTGCTAAAGCTTTTTAACTAACTCCATGCGCTACTATATCATTGCTGGAGAAGCCTCAGGAGATTTGCATGGAGGCAGATTAGTGAAAGCAATACGAGCGATGGACGCAGCTGCAACCATACAAGCTTGGGGAGGTGAGCAGATGCAGCAAGCGGGAGCTAATCTGGTAAAGCATTACAGCGAGCTAGCCTTCATGGGATTTGCTGAAGTAGTGAAAAATCTTCCGGCCATTTTTCGCAATATTCAATTTTGTAAAAAAGATATTCTTGCGTTCAATCCCGATGTAGTGGTACTGATCGATTATCCTGGATTTAATTTAAGGATTGCTCCATGGGCAAAAAAGAATGGCTATAAAGTAGCTTACTATATTTCTCCGCAGGTCTGGGCTTGGAAAGAGGGGCGTGTAAAAAAAATGAAAACCTGTATTGATCACCTGATGGCCATATTGCCTTTTGAAAAAGAATATTTTTTCAATCGTTGGAATTGGAAGATCGAGTATGTTGGGCATCCATTATTGGAAGCTATTGATCAAACTCAGCTACACCCTCCTACTCTTATTCCCACAACTCGACCCATCGTGGCCTTGTTACCAGGAAGTAGAAAACAAGAGATTAGAAAAAAACTACCGCTGATGTTGGCCGTGAGTGAGCACTTTACT
>CAIRNW010000091.1 GCA_903879995.1 uncultured Bacteroidota bacterium | reverse complement strand
CGTCTTTGATGGCAAATTGAATATTGATCAGTCCCTGAATTTTTAGGGCACGTGCAATCTTCTCTGCATACTCCTCCATCTTCTGTACAAGTAGCGGAGAGAGATTGAAAGCAGGCAGCACTGCATTACTATCACCCGAGTGGATACCAGCTGGTTCGATATGTTCCATAACACCCATCACATGAAAATCGGTACCATCAAAAATGGCATCGATCTCTGCTTCTTGGCAACGATCTAAGAAATGGTCGATCAAAATTTTATTCCCGGGAATATGTTTGAGCAAACTAACTACAGCCTTCTCTACTTCTTCGTCATTGATAACAATCCGCATGCGTTGTCCGCCCAGTACATAAGAAGGACGGACCAACACAGGGTACCCTACTTTATTAGCGACTTCAATTGCTTCGTCTACATTCCAAGCGGTTCCGTATTCAGGATAAGGAACACCCAGTTCTTTCAGCATATCACTGAAACGACCACGATCCTCCGCAATATCCAAACTGTCAAAGGAGGTGCCGATTATTTTGATACCGCGTTGATGTAATCGTTCTGCCAGTTTTAAAGCAGTTTGTCCTCCCAATTGCACAATTACACCTTCTGGTTTTTCATGCTCCACAATTTCCCAGAGGTGTTCCCAATAAACCGGTTCAAAGTATAATTTATCGGCCATGTCAAAATCTGTGGAAACCGTTTCCGGGTTACAGTTGACCATGATGGCTTCAAAACCGGCTTCTTTGATAGCAAGCAGACCATGCACACAGCAATAATCAAATTCAATTCCTTGTCCAATTCGATTAGGTCCTGAGCCAAGAACAATGATTTTTTTCTTGTTGGAAGCCACACTCTCGTTATGATTTCCTTTTTCAAAAGTGGAATAGAAATAAGGTGTCTTGGCTTCAAACTCAGCAGCACATGTATCTACCATTTTGTACACGCGTGTAATGCCAGCCTTTTTTCTTTTTTCATACACGGCATCCTCATCTCCATTGCGTACGATGCGAGCAATTTGTTCGTCACTAAATCCTTCCACTTTCGCTTCTTCTAATAAGGCCAGTGGAAGTTCTTCCAAACTATATTTTGCCAACTCTTTTTCAAGGTTGACTATTTTTTGGATCTCATATAAAAACCAGCGGTCAATACCATTGGTGGCTTTGGAGATGGAGCTTACTGAAATTCCCGCTTGCAAGGCATCCTTGATGCGGAACAAGCGATCCCATTTTGGAGTTTTGATATAATCCAATAATTCTTCAGCCCGCATCAAACTCTTACCGTAGTAGCCAAGTCCTACTGCATTGTTCTCCAGACTTTGACATGCTTTTTGAATAGCCTCGGTAAAACTGCGTCCGATACCCATTACTTCGCCCACACTTTTCATTTGTAATCCCAATGTATCATTGGCTCCTTTGAATTTATCAAAGTTCCAGCGGGGGATTTTGACAATTACATAATCAAGCGTTGGTTCAAAATAGGCAGAGGTGGTTTTTGTAATTTGATTTTCCAGTTCGTCCAGATTATATCCAATGGCCAGCTTTGCTGCAATTTTAGCAATGGGATAACCCGTTGCTTTACTGGCCAGCGCCGAAGAGCGGCTTACACGTGGATTGATTTCAATGGCAATAATTTCCTCTGTATCGGGGTTAAGTGCAAATTGTACGTTACATCCTCCGGCAAAATTTCCAAGATCACGCATCATTCGTATGGCGGTATTACGCATCAGCTGCATCGCTGTATCGCTGAGTGTCATAGCGGGCGCTACGGTAATGGAATCACCGGTATGAACACCCATGGGATCAAAATTCTCTACGGTACAGATAATACAAACGTTATCGGCTGCATCGCGTAATAACTCTAATTCAAATTCTTTCCATCCTAACACCGCTTGTTCTACCAGCACCTCATGAATCGGTGAGGCTTGTAAGCCACGGTTCAGGGCTTCGTCCAAATCATCTTTATCATGTACAAATCCTCCACCGGTTCCGCCCAATGTAAATGAAGGACGAATGACCAATGGGAAACCTATTTCCTGTGCAAATTCTTTTCCTTCTAAAAAGGAGTTGGCTGTTTTTGCAGTGGCCACTTGTACACCTAACTGAATCATCCACTGCCTGAACTTTTCGCGGTCCTCAGCCTTGTCGATGGCTTTGATGTCAACCCCAATTAAGCGAACATTATATTGTTTCCAGATCCCCAATTCTTCGGCCTCTTTGGCAAGGTTCAACGCGGTTTGTCCTCCCATAGTGGGGAGTACGGCATCGATTTGATTTTCCTGTAATATTTTTTCAATACTCTCCACGGTCAATGGCAACAGATAAACCCGGTCTGCCATCATAGGATCCGTCATAATGGTGGCCGGATTACTATTGATCAGGATCACTTTGATTCCTTCTTCGCGAAGGGAACGGGCGGCTTGTGTACCGGAGTAATCAAATTCGCAAGCTTGTCCGATAATGATGGGTCCTGAGCCGATAATCAGGACGGAGCGGAGGGAGGTATCTTTAGGCATTTTAAAAAAAACAAATTGTGCAAAGCTAAGGGAAATCAGGGGTTGGGAGGAGCGTTTCTGCAATAAATTTCTTGTGAGGGACCTTACCTTTGCGCATGCAGAAAAAACTACTTCTTTTTTCAATTCTTTTCACCATTTTTTTTAGTTCCTGGTCACAGCCTTCTCAAATTCCAAAAGGGTATTTTAGAAATCCATTGGGTATTCCCATGGAGCTGACCGCCAACTTTGGAGAGCTTCGTACACACCACTGGCACATGGGGTTAGATATCCGAACCCAGGCTAAGGAGAACCTGCCTGTTTATGCTGCAGCCGGTGGTTATATTGCCTCAATTGGAGTAAGACCGTTGAGTTTTGGCCGCTTTATCATTATCAACCACCCCAATGGTCTTTCTACTTTATATGCCCACCTGAATGATTTTGAACCAGCGTTAGAAGCGTATGT
>CAIRNW010000090.1 GCA_903879995.1 uncultured Bacteroidota bacterium | reverse complement strand
TGCACAACACGATGCGCATGCTACCGAAACCGACACCACTCATGCTGCACATGCAGCTCCTGCAAAAGAGAAAAAATTTGATGCGGCCGAGGTCATTTTTGGTCACGTTTTAGATGGTCACGAGTACCATTTTATGGACATCGGTGATCATCCTGTAACACTTCCGTTACCTATTATACTTTACTCTCCAAGTCGGGATACCTGGGATGTATTTATGTCCTCTCATTTTGAACATGGACATGCTGCTTACAAGGGGTACACCATGTTGAACAAGCATTCCATTCACGAACTTGGGTTGGACGAAAAGAAATTTTCTGAAGGAACTATTGTTCCTCTGGATGCCAATGGAAAATACGATCCTACAGTTACCTATTACGATTTATCTATGACGCGTAATGTGGTTCAAATGTTGTTGGCCTTGGTTCTTTTCACAGTGATTATGTTTCGTGTGGCAGCTCGTTATAAAAAAGGGGTGGGAGTTACTTCTGCACCGCAGGGTTCACAAAGTTTATTGGAGCCCATCATCACCTTTGTCCGCGACGAAGTGGCTAAGCCAAATTTGGGTCATAAGTACGAACGCTATTTGCCCTTTTTGTTGACAGTGTTCTTCTTTATACTTGTCAATAATATTTTTGGCCTGATCCCAGGCTCTGCTAACGTAACAGGAAATATTGCCTTTACGGTTGTGCTGGGTTTACTCTCTTTTGTAGTTATTTTATTTAGCTCCAACAAACATTATTGGGGTCATATTTTCAACCCACCGGGTGTACCACTGGGTGTAAAATTCATTTTGGTCCCCGTTGAATTTTTGAGTGTTTTCATCAAGCCTTTCGCGTTGATCATTCGTCTTTTTGCCAACATGGTGGCGGGGCATATTATTATTATCTGCTTGATTTCACTCATATTTATTTTTGGCGAACTGAGTCCCATTGCTGGTTGGGGTGCTTCACCATTATCAATAGGATTTACCGTATTTATTTACCTGATTGAAGTGCTGGTAGCTTTTCTTCAGGCATTTATTTTCACCATGCTCAGCGCGGTATTTATCGGTCAGGCCCTGGAAGGCGATCATCACGATGCCGCAGAAGGAGCACACCATTAATTTTTATTTTTTAACCCTCAATACAACCCACATGGATCTTATGAATGTAATGTTGCTAGCAGAAGTTGCAAATGCAGGTGGTGCCGTAGGAGCAGGTCTTGCTGCTATCGGAGCCGGTATCGGTATCGGACAGATCGGTAAAGGAGCCCTCGAGGCCATTGCCCGTCAGCCTGAAGCCAGCGATGACATCCGCGGTAACATGATCCTGACTGCGGCCCTTGTAGAAGGTGCTGCGCTGTTCGCGATCATCGTAGGCTTTTTGGCCATGGTACTCTAAGTACTGGTCACGTAACTACTGCGTCCGATGCACAGGGCGGATGACGCAGTAGTTCTCTATTAAAAAATGAAATTCATTATAGCATGAATCTGTTAACTCCCGGTTTTGGTCTACTCATTTGGACGCTCTTAGCGTTCTTGGTGGTCTTTTTCCTCCTTGCCAAATTTGCTTGGCCAGCAATCATCAATGGATTGCGCGAGCGCGAACACAGCATCGCTTCTTCCTTGGAAACTGCTAAGCGTGTGCAAGCTGAAATGGCCCAACTAAAAAGTGAAAATGAAGCCTTACTTGCAAAAGCCCGTGAAGAGCGTGCTCAGTTGTTAAAGGAAGCGCGTGAAACCAAAGACCGCATCATCGCTGAAGCTAAAGACCAGGCAAAATCAGAAGCCAACAAGATCATGGCGGAAACACAAGCGGCTATCCAGGCGCAACAAATGGCTGCACTAACTGAAGTAAAAAATCAGGTAGGTAAGCTTGTGATTGAAGTCAGTGAAAAAATACTTCGGAAAGAACTAGAGAACAAGGCTGCGCAAGAGGCGCATATCAAAGGCCTTGTTGATGGTGTTAAAATGAACTAATTCCTCCCCATGCCTAATCCACGTTTAGCTGCCCGATATGCCAAATCCCTGCTGGATCTTTCAATAGAGAAAGGTCAGTTGGAACAGGTTTATGCCGATATGCAGTGGTTACAGGACGTGTGCAAGAGTAGCCGTGATTTTGCTAACATGCTACGCAGTCCCATTATTAAGTCGGATGTAAAGGGAAAAATTATTCGTGCTGTAACACAAGCGCATTTGAGTGAACTGACCAATGCATTCAACCAATTATTGGTAACCAAGAACAGGGAAAGCTATTTACCTGAAATCTGTGCTGCTTTTATCAAAACATACAAAGAGCAAAAGGGAATCAAAACCGTTCATCTTACCACAGCTACTCCCGCTTCAGCAGACGTGAAGCAATCTATCTTGGAGCAGGTTAAAAAATCCGGAGGTTACAATCAAGTTGAGCTTCAGGAAAAAATAGATCCTGCGTTGATCGGCGGCTTTGTATTGCAGGTAGACGATAAACTAATCGATGCCAGTATTGCTTACGATTTAAAAGCCATTGCTAAACAATTTGAGAATAACGATTTTGTATATAAGATCAAATAACAAGTAAATCAAGTTATATGCCAGAGATTAAACCCGATGAAATTAGTGCGATACTCAGACAACAGCTGAGTAATTTCAATGCTACAGCTGACCTCGAAGAGGTGGGCACAGTATTACAAATCGGAGATGGTATTGCCCGTGTATATGGTTTAGGAAATGTACGTTATGGCGAACTCGTGGAATTTGAAAACGGTGTACGTGCCATCGCATTGAACCTGGAAGAAGATAATGTGGGTGTGGTATTGATGGGAGAAACAGGAGGTATACAAGAAGGCGCTAAAGTAAAGCGTACCGGACAGATCGCGTCTATCAAAGTAGGTGAAGGAATGTTGGGTCGCGTAGTGAATACGCTTGGACAACCGATCGATGGTAAAGG
>CAIRNW010000089.1 GCA_903879995.1 uncultured Bacteroidota bacterium | reverse complement strand
TATCACAGGCAGCATCTGCATAGTGGGCCAGCTTCACATGATCATGATAGCGATAACTGGAAGCAGGAATTCCTAATGCCAAATGCCACTTGAGCCGCTCTTCTTTCCAATATTCATACCATTGCTGCTGTGTACCAGGACGAACAAAAAACTGCATTTCCATTTGCTCAAATTCACGCATCCGGAAAATAAACTGTCGTGCCACAATTTCATTACGAAAAGCTTTTCCAATTTGTGCAATACCAAAGGGCACTTTCATTCGCCCGGTTTTCTGCACATTGAGGAAGTTTACAAAAATTCCTTGTGCAGTTTCGGGACGCAAATAAACTTTGTTATCCTCATCGTCCGTTGAAACGGTAGATCCAAATTCTGTAGCAAACATCAAATTGAATTGACGGATATCCGTCCAGTTGCAAGTACCACTCACCGCGCATTTGATTTGCTTTTCTTCAATCAACTTTTTCAAGCCGGCAAAATCATCAGCACCCAAAAGTGCTTCCATACTTTCTATTAGTTGCGCAGCAGCATTTTCGTTACCAGCTGTACGTAATTCGTCGGCGAATCCTTCTATTAAATGATCTACCCGATAGCGTTTTTTACTATCGCGGTTATCAATCATAGGATCATTAAAATTATCAACGTGCCCACTGGCCTTCCAGGTGGTGGGATGCATAAAAATAGCCGCATCAATGCCCACGATATTATCGCGGAGCTGCGTCATACTTTTCCACCAATAATCTTTGATATTCTTTTTTAGCTCACTGCCCATCTGGCCGTAATCATATACTGCCTGCAGTCCATCATAGATTTCACTGCTGGGGAAAATAAAGCCATACTCTTTGCAATGAGAGATAATTGCCTGAAAACGGTTACTGTCGTTCGCCATAGGCTGCAAATATAAACCGCAAAAGCTCAGCGAAGCTTTGAATTGTCTTGATGGCGGCTGGCATCCCGGGTAGACTTTTTTTCCATATTTCGGGCAAATGCCTCGGTTAAATTCACGCCGGTTTGATTGGCGATACAAATCAGTACCCAAAACACATCGGCTAATTCGTCGGCCAGGTTGGCATCCGACTCCTTTCCCTTGAAACTCTGATCGCCATAGGTACGCGCCATGAGCCGGGCCAATTCTCCCACTTCCTCGGTTAAAATAGCCATATTGGTGAGTTCGCTGAAATAACGAACACCCACTGTTTTGATCCATTGATCAACCTGTGCTTGCGCCTGTTCGATTGTTATCATTCTTTATTTTTTGTATCAATTACTATGGTAACGGGCCCATCATTGAGCAGCTCAACTTTCATGTCAGCTCCAAATACACCCGTTTGGATGGGTTTACCCAATTCCGCGGATAAAAGTTCGATCATTTTTTCATAGATCGGGATGGCAATGGCGGGTGGCGCCGCTCGACTATAGGAAGGCCGGTTCCCCTTTTTAGTAGCCGCAAACAAGGTAAACTGACTAACCAATAAAAGTCCACCCCCTGTTTCTAACAATGAACGATTCATCACGCCTTGTTCGTCATCAAAAATTCTAAGATTAACCAGTTTGCCAGCTAGCCAGTTCATATCTTCAAGCGTATCGGCTTCCTCAATCCCCAGCAATACCAATAAACCCTCCCCGATAGCCCCTGTTATATTCCCCTCCACTGTAACGGAAGCCCGCTTGACTCGTTGAAGCACCGCTCGCATAATTAGAGTTAATTTTGAAAAGATAAATGTAGGATGAATTTAACCGAACTGATAAAGGAGTTGCGTTTTGTTAGCTCCCGCAGCGGAGGCAGCGGCGGGCAAAACGTGAATAAGGTGGAGACCGCTGTTACCGCGCAATTAGACCTGGATCAAACCATGCGATTGAGTGCAGCTGAAAAAGGGGTGATTCGTGAAAAATTAAAAAGCCGAATCAACTCGGAAGGGATCCTGTCAGTACGTGCACAGGTACACCGTACCCAATGGGCTAACCGTGAGGAATCTATCAAGGTGCTGGTGAAGCTTCTAAAAAATGCATTAGAAAAAAAGAAGCCCCGTATTGCTACCAAGGTATCTGCAAGCGCCACCGAAAAAAGATTACAAGTAAAAAAAAGAAAGGCCGAAATAAAATCTGGAAGAGGTCGTATCCGTTTTAATAAAGATGAATAGAAAAGGAATTATTCTCCTGGGTGTGATTGCAGCAGTGGCGGGTCTTCGATTTTTATCGGGCTGTCAAAAACCTTTTATTACCAGGGAACTTGCCACCGTATCACTGGAAGCTCCAGCTCATTTTCCACCTCCACTTGATATTTTTCGGGATAATCCATTGAGTAAAGAAGGCATCGAGCTCGGAAGAAGACTCTTCTATGAGCCCCGTTTGTCCATTGATAATAGTCACCCTTGTTCATCTTGCCATGAGCAAGTGGCAGCATTTGGAACTTTTGAACACGACAGAAGCCATGGTGTTTTTGAATCACACACGCTTCGAAATGCACCAGTATTATTCAATTTGGCCTGGTATCCACAGTATCACTGGGAAGGGGGGATCTATAGTTTGGAAGAACAAGCCATTCATCCCATCACCGGCGCAACTGAAATGGGAGACAACTTCACCAATATTATTAGAAAATTAGAGAGAGTTCCCTACTACCGAAGAGCATTCCAAGCAGTTTTCAACACCAGCAATATTGAATCAACACAAATCTTAAAAGCACTTGCACAGTTTACCGGCACCCTGATCTCTGCCAATAGTAAATATGATCGTGTACTAAAAGGGCAAGCTGTTTTTACAGCGCAAGAAGCCAGCGGTTATCAAGTTTTTCAAGCTCGTTGTAATACTTGTCACCAAGAACCACTTTTTACTGACCACAGCTTTAGAAATATCGGACTACCCGTGGATCCCTCATTAAAAGATTATGGACGAATGCGTGTTACAGG
>CAIRNW010000088.1 GCA_903879995.1 uncultured Bacteroidota bacterium | reverse complement strand
TAACACTGACGTTGTTGGAAGTTCCGGATGTAAAGTCAGCACTGAATATGGGATAGTTCGCAAGTTTGTAGCGTGTGTAATTGAAAGTGAGTACCAGATTAAAATAATCATCAGGCCACTTCAATTGCTTTCCAAATGCAACCGAAAAACCACTTGTGCTAAGGTAATTTGTATCGGAACGCTCCTTGTCAATACGCCCGGTAAAGGGATCAAATGCATTGGAGAAACGGCTGCTGTTGAAACCAAGTGTCAGCGAATTTCTTTTCTTTCCTCCTAACCAAGGTTCTGTAAAAGAAGCACTATATGAACGATAAGCACGACCATTGGATTGCAGACGTACGCTTAGCTTTTGCCCATCTCCGGTTGGAAGTGGATCCCAAGCTGATTTTTTCCAAATATTCTTAACAGAAAAATTATTGAAAGTGACGCCCAGGGTACCGGTCAAACCAATACCCCCTCCCCAACCAGCAGAAAGCTCTAGCTGATCTGCAGATTTTTCTTCCAGTTGCCAATTGATATCTACGGTTCCGTCATCCTGATTAGGTACTACACCAGGATTAATTTTTTCCTGATTAAAGAACTGCAAATTTCCTAACTCCCGTTGCGAACGAATCAACTGAGCACGACTGAACAACTCACCCGGAACCGTACGCAGTTCACGACGAATAACATGGTCTTTGGTTTTTTCATTTCCGGCAATCGTCACGTTTTTAATACGGGCCTGCGGACCTTCCATCATGCGAATCTCATAATCGATAGTATCGTTGTAGACAGCCACTTCCACAGGTTCGGCACGGAAAAATAAATAACCGTCATCCATATAATAACCGCTGATGTCGCCTCCTTCCTGAGAAGCTTCTTTACCAAGACGTTTATTCAGAACGGCTACGTTATAGATATCTCCTTTGTTTATCCCTAATAATTGATTGAGCAGTGAGTCCGAAAATTTAGAGTTGCCTTTCCATACAATATTTCCAAAGTAATAACGACGGCCTTCATTGATCTTAAAGTCCACATTCAAATTACCCCGCGCAGTTAAATATTGTGTATCGGCAATAATCTGTGCGTCGCGATAGCCCAGTGAGTTGTAATGATTGAGGAGTTTCTCCTTGTCTTCTTCGTACTTCTTATCATCAAATTTTGCGGAGCTTAATAATTTTAAACGAACGTAAGGATCCAATACACGTTTAGTACGGCTGGGCGAAAGGAATCCAAGTGTCTTGAAATAGTCGCGCACACTGGAACGAGGATTAGTCCCATAAGGACCGGACGCTTGATCAGGACGTAACGTGATGCGAGTAGATTCCTTGGTGCCTTTGAATTGCTTTTTCAAACGCAGATCATCTACTTGCTCATTGCCGTAAAAATTGATGTCGCCAATGCGAACCCGATTTCCCTTGGCAACATTGATAAAAAGCATATTTGAGTTAGCAAACGTGGGGTCTGGTTTTTCTTCCAGCTTAACCTGCACATTTCTGAACCCTTTCTCCGCATAATGCTTGGAAATTTTTTCGATGATCTCACGACGAGTATTCTCCGTGATGATGGTCTGTTTAGTGAGACTAATCTTAGTAAGAATATCCTCCTCCTCAGTTTTGCGAATACCCGTAAACTTGTAATTACCCAGACGAGGTCTTTCTTGCACATTGATCTCAATCCAAACCTTATCGTCTTCCAATTTGGTTACAAAAACCTGTGCACCAGAAAATAATTTTTGACGCCACAGATTATTAATAGCCTTACCAAAAAGTTCAGCGCCAGGATGTACAAACTTATCACCCGGCTGTAGGTTTGCAATCGAATAAACAATGGAAGTATCGAGATAGCGAAGACCCGTAATTTTTACGTCAGCAACAGTATACTCTTTTACAATTCGGGCTTTTTCCCACTCCAATAAGCGTGGGTCTACAGAGGTAGGTTTGGTTGTATCAGGTTTCTCTTGCGCCTGAACAGACCCTGTTGAGCTCAATAAAAAAAGCCCAGTGAACAGCAGAAGATTTTTCAAGAAAAGTAAACGCATCAGTATTAATTCTTGTACCGCTTTATTTGTTGCGGTTTATTTATTACAGTTAGTTAATATTCAATGTGTTATATAAATACGATTCCAGGCCGGTCGGCAAATTAAGCCTTAAAATCGAAAGTCTTTGTTAAAGCTGCTCACTGATTTTTCCAAAGCGTCTTTCCCTTTGCTGGTAGTCCAATAATGCATCATACAGGTTCTGCTTCCTGAAATCAGGCCAACACACTTCCGTAAAGTAAAGTTCGGCATAGGCCAATTGGTAAAGGAGAAAATTGCTGATTCTGTACTCCCCACTGGTTCTGATCATCAATTCAGGGTCTGGAAAAGCGTGGGTAGAGAGGTGTTCCTGAAGGGTTTGTTCATTTATTTGATCGGAATGAAGGTCCCCTTGTTCAACAGAACGGGCAATACGACGAACCGCCTCCACCAACTCCCAACGACCACTATAACTTAATGCCATTACTAAATTCAAACCCGTGTTGGGAGACGTCATTTCCAACGCTTCCGTCAGCTCATTACGTGCAAATTCAGGTAGCATATTGAGATCCCCGATTACATGTAAGCGGATATTGTTCTTATTCAGTGTTGGAACCTCTTTTCGAATGGTAGTTACCAGCAATTGCATGAGCCCCGATACCTCCTCGGCCGGACGATCCCAGTTTTCTGTAGAAAAAGCGTAAAGCGTTAAATATTGTATTCCTAATTCAGCCGCACCTTCCACAATATCACGAACACTTTCAACTCCGTGGTAATGACCAAATAATCGGTCCTCCCCCTTGTCTTTTGCCCAACGACCATTCCCATCCATAATGATGGCTATATGACGGGGCAAACGATCTTTATCTAATAATGCTGGAACGGAAGCGGACATAGGCGGTTTCGAATCAGGCGCAAAGTTACCCATTTTAGTCGGCAGCGGGGCATTTATAGCTGAACAGGTTGAAACTGAAGGTTAACTGGGCTGAAACAAACTGATCTCGCTGACGGCTACCATTTCCACGCTGACGACCGGGAATCCCAATTGGAGTGCCCAGTTCGTAAGAACGATCACTTAATAATTGTGCCACTGATACACCCCCCGGAGGTTTCGGAAACGCAGCAGGATCCACATAGGTGGTACTAACATCGTCTAAATAATCAGTGCCGGTAAAACGATGTACCACTTCCAACCCAATATTATAGCGGCCCCCACTTATCGAATATTTAAACCCTCCTCCAAATGGTATACTCAATGCGGTTGTACCATACATTTTTCGATCAGGATATAGCGGGCTATTCTGCCCTTCTGTACCAATGGGCAATTCTCTAAAATAGATGCGTTGGTTGGACAGAAAAGTGTAGGGATCGTAATTGAAAATCCCCACACCTAATGTGATATAAGGTGTAAAATTGTACCCGGGCTCTTGTGGCACAAAACGGAAAAAATTAAAATCCCCCTGCAAGGCCACTTCCCATACCGAGGTATTAAAACTCAGATTACGTTGTAGCTGAACTGCATTTTGCGTATTATAAACATCAG
>CAIRNW010000087.1 GCA_903879995.1 uncultured Bacteroidota bacterium | reverse complement strand
TGTGATGTTTTTTCCAGGCATTTCTTAAGTAACGGACCAAGGCTGCAAAAGAAAGTACCAATAGCAAGTAATATAAGACCGTTACCCAAATTGGAAATTCCCCCGGTATAGACAGTCCTGCATATAATCCAATGGTGGAAGCCGTCAGCATCCAAAATAATGTGATGGCTATGGCATTAATAATGCGAATAAAAAAAGCACTCACCTCGGGATCCCAGCCTTGCTCCTGTTCCATTTGAATCAGATTAAGATTTTACAATGCGAAGGCGGGCGTAATTGAGCATAATTTTTTTCTCTCCGTTATTTTCAAAACGAACCGTGGCAATCGGGTTATGTGCTGAACCCTCCACTTTAATTACCTCACCATAGCCAAACTTCATATGTTCCACCCGTTGGCCCGCTTCCAACTCAGTCATATCACTGGGTTCGAACCCGGGACTAGGTACATGTTCAACAACCTTGTTGACAGAAGGTTTAGGAGCCAGGTAAGATGGTTTTTCGGACGAACTTGTACCTGTAGTACGTTCTGGCTTGCTTTCACGGGTTCGTCCAGGACCATATCCGCCCCAACTGGATTGCGAAGGTCTGCTGGGAATTGTTTTTGTGCCGGCAAAACTTCTGTCCAATGCGGCAGCAGGTAATTCTTCTAAAAAACGACTGGGTTCGTTCTGAACCAATTGACCAAATCGATAACGTGTATTGGCATAAGTGATCCAAAGTTTTTGTTTGGCCCGCGTAATTACCACATAAAACAATCTGCGTTCTTCCTCTAATTCCTCACGCGTGTTAATAGCCATGGCATTGGGGAATAATAATTCCTCAAGACCTGCGGCAAATACACAGGAAAATTCAAGACCCTTTGCAGCGTGAATGGTCATCAATTTCACCGTATCCGCATCTACATCTTTTTCATCCGCATCGGTTAGCAAAGTGATTTGTTGTAAATAGGCGCCGAGGCTTTTATCTACGAGTTCGCCATCCTCATTATCCGGGCTTTCAGTCCACTCCTTGATTGAGTTGAGTAATTCCTGAATATTTTCGTAGCGCTGAATCCCCTCCGTGCTTTTATCATTGAATAACTCTTTGACCAACCCCGTTTGTTTACCAACATGAAACGCTACATCATATGCATTACTTTTTTCAAGCATGCTGGCAAAACTTTTGATCATGGTCACGAAATCTTCAAGTACCGTTAACGTACCAGCTCTGAATCCGTGCTCTCGTGCTTGTAATAAAACTTCCCACGTAGAGCAATCTTTTTCATTGGAGAGTAAGAGTAATTTATCGAGTGAAGTTTTTCCAATACCTCGTGTAGGATAATTAATAATTCGTTTTAAGGCCTCTTCATCACGGGGATTAACAATCAAACGCAAATACGCCACCATGTCCTTGATCTCCTTGCGCTGATAGAAACTAATGCCTCCATAAATCGTGTAAGGGATTGCCATACGACGTAGCGATTCTTCAAAAGCACGGCTCTGCGCATTGGTTCTATAAAGAATAGCGAACTCTTTGTTGGCAAAATGATGTCGCAACTTCTGCTCTTGAATAGAATCTGCAATAAACTTTCCCTCATCGTTATCGGTAAGCGTACGCACTAATTTGATTTTCTCTCCCTCCGGATTTTCCGTGAACAGTACTTTTTCAATCTGCCCCTTATTATGGCTAATCACCTCATTGGCCACATCCAAGATACTTCGCGTAGAACGATAGTTCTGCTCTAGCTTGACC
>CAIRNW010000086.1 GCA_903879995.1 uncultured Bacteroidota bacterium | reverse complement strand
GACTTTACCGCCTGCTTTACTTTCTTTTGTCATTGCGTAGCCACGATGCTATGTTTCATCACTTTTGTCAGGGCCACGGGCTTAATTGCCTGTGGCCTTTTTTATTCTCAAAATGGCAAAATAGTACGCTTTTTTAGAAAATCTATCACTTAAAAAGCTACTTGATAACACATCCAAATCGTTGTGCTGCGCATTGTAAAACTCCTGCACCTTCAGCAACAAAGAACCGTATGTCTCATCAGACAAGGTTACGGTTGTTAAGGAAGTTTCGGATTTCATCATCACTAATATCAATTTGCTTTGGTAAATGTAGATACTTTTTCTTGCCGTCTTTCATATAGACCAACCAATTATTTACCAACTTACAGTTGTTAATCAGTTCTATTTTAGATTGATACCCTAAATACTCAATAAAACACAAAACATCCCACGGTTTATCCTGAACTGCAATGCCGTCAACCCAATAATACATTGCATTTCCTTTGAATCGTTCGCGCACCGCCTCCATAATTTCACCAATTACAAGGCAACACATATAAAACCAACCACTTAAATCAGAAACCTGCACATCAAAATTCACAAGTTTGCCGTTTTCATAATCGTAAATTCCCTTATTCGTTGCCAACATACCAACACAACGCAAGCGGTCAATCTTTGGAATTTTTGTTGTTAAATATGTGTACGTCTCATCTGTAATTGCACCAACATTGTACAGCACCGTTGGATACGCGCTGTTAATATCTACGTTGTAAAAATTAGAAGGATATTTTTCCTTGTCCTTAAACCACCAATACTTTACATCCTTACTCGTTACATCAGGCGTAGCAATCCCGCTTTGCATAATATCTTTAACGATTTTTTTGTACGCCACAAAACTCCGCTTCCCAACGCTGCTCTGATTTGAAAACAAATAATTCCTGCGTTCCGTCTCCACTTTGATGCTGTAATTTGTTCGTTTCAACGTAACTGCCCTTTCTTCTGTAATCGTCTTTTCTAAAAAATGCCTCTCGTTACCAATTCTGTATCTCAAAGTAATTGGGGGTTTCATTTTTTAAGATTTTCCAAAGTACCGATTCCAAATAATTCTGATATTCTGCTCGAATTCTTCGTTTGCTGCATTCAACTCTTCGTCCGACATATCCATCGGGGCAGTTGTCAATGAATCAAAATCAAACAATTCAGCATTCGCGCTATCTGCGTGCAGCATCTGCAAGTAAACACCTCCTGTCAACGGCTCAAAAATCCGTATGTATTCATATTCCATTTCTGTAAAAAATGAAATTAAATCCCCCAACTTCTCCGGGGTGATTTCATACAAGGTGTCGTCGAACTGAACGCCAATCTTTACACCCCTCCTCGCAGCATCATTAAAGATAGACCTAAACTGTTGACTTTGAATTGTTTGCCAACTCGGATTGTTAATAATCTGACCTACCTGTTTTGCTGTCTTCGTGCTTTCTCTGCGCAATAACTCACCATTTTGGGTTATCGTTATTACTTTCTTTTTTGACTTTTCGGCTTTTGATTTGCTAATCCTTTTCCCTTTTGCATCGCGATATTCATAATATCGTTGCGTTACAGGGATAATCCCCTTTCGTATTGCTTCTGTTTTCTTTACAAATTTGCCACGTTCATCACGATATACGGACCTGCTTACAAGTTTCCGTGTAAAATATCGTTGGGATGCCATTTTTTATATCGCATCGTCCACATTGATATTTTGCAAAACACGGGAAACCTCCAACTTTCCCTCGGCATTGACCTTTAACGTAAGCGAAACAAGGAACACCTCATCGTCTTCCTCGTACATCATTAGCG
>CAIRNW010000085.1 GCA_903879995.1 uncultured Bacteroidota bacterium | reverse complement strand
CCGCACCTCCACCGCCTTCTTCACCCAGGGCAGCAAATGAACGAATCATACCCAATACTGTTCCCAAAAGGGCAATCAGGGTACCCACAGAAGTAATGGTAGATAGGAACACCAGGTTCTTCTGCATCATAGGTAATTCTAATGCAGTAGCTTCTTCCACTTCTTTTTGGATAGCAATTACTTTTTGATCAGTAGACATGCCGCCTTCAGCAATCATTTCTTTGTAACGACGAAGTCCAGCTTTCATTACGTTTCCTACAGAACCGCGTTGCTTATCGCACTCCGCAATTGCAGCATCTACGTTTTTACTGGCTAATTGGAATTGAACTTTGCGGATAAAATCTGCAATAGGACCATTTCCCAATGCACGACGGATAGTTAAATAACGCTCGATAGAAAATACAACCACCATCAAGAACATACCAATCAATAATGGAACAATGATACCACCTTCGTAAATACGGTGAAAGGCATCTTTAGGTCCTTTGTGTGAAGGCCAAAATCCACCACTTGAATCGGGTTCTGTAAATCCATCTGCGCTTCCCATCATAAAACGCCAGATTGCATAGCCAGCTAGTGTACAAACTAATGGTGCGAGCCATGAAATAATGTTACTGTCATGTTTCGCCTGAACGGAAGTTGCCTTTGAAGCAGCTGTTGCAGTTGGTTTAGTCTCTGCCATGGTCGTTGTTTTTTTGTTGAGTTATAGGTGTTTAAATAATTCTATTTCATCCTTCCCAAGAGAAGGAGGGTCAAGTTAAGGAATTTTTGAAAAGGGCAAATTTTTAAGGCAGAAATTCATAATAACTTGATCTGCAGGCCCAAAAAAGTAGGATAAAATGTGGGAAAACTACTCGTAACGTAGTGCCTCGATAGGGTTTAGCTTTCCGGCCTTACGGGCGGGGTAAATTCCAGCCGCCAGCCCTACCCCTGTACAAATTACAATTCCATAAACCACCCAATTCCAGGGTACCACAAATCCGGTTTTTAGTACAAAGGAGAACAAATTCCCCACAGCTACACCCAGGATAATCCCAAAAAAGGCACCCAGTATACTAATGATGATGGCTTCGAGTAAAAATTGTCGGCTCACTGATTTTCGTTTGCCCCCAATTGCTTTGATTAGCCCCACTTCACGCGTTCGCTCTGAAACAGAAACTAACATGATATTCATCAGACCAATGGCCGCACCAATCAAGGTGATAAGACCTATTACCGTAGCAGAAATGGTTAGGAATCCTAGACTGTTCATGGCCTTCTCAGCAACACTATCTGCCCGATCCAAAACAAAATTGCTTTGCTCGGTAGTGTTTAATCTACGGATGGAACGAAATAACCCTTCCGCTTCTCCCATGGCTGCAGGCACCTGATTGATATCGGTTGCCTGAATGGCAATATTGTAAGACCCACCGGAGTTAAAATTCTTCTCCATGTTTGTATAACTGGTCAGCACTACATTATCCCGACTAAATCCAAAAGAGGAACCTCTACTCTCCAGCACACCCAACACACGGTAAGGAATGGAGTTAATACGAACAATTTTATTGACAGATCCTTGAAGTCCTTGTTTAAATAACTTATTGGCTACATCATATCCTAATAAGCAAACGTTTCTACCCGATTGAATATCCAGTCGGTTAAAATTTCTTCCAACTTCAACAGCAAACCCATTTAAAGCAAGATAATTTTCATCTCCTCCCAGTAGAAAGATATTGGGACTGGTTTTTCTGGTTTCATAGGAAACGATACTGTTTCTCCCTCCGCTAATGCCAATGCCGATGGTGGCTGGAAATTGAAAACTGTCTACAAATAATTCTGCTTGCTTTATAGTAATTTTTTTATCCAAATTGGACGTGCGTTCCTTACGTTGTCCTTTTTGGGTGACTTTCATTTCGGAGTTGTTATTACCTCCGCCTTGTCCAAATCGAATATTACGCTGTTTGTAACGGATGGTAAATCCGTTAGCACCCATGGTGGAAAAACTCTCCGTGAGTTTTTGATTCATGGCTTGGATAGCAGTGATGATTCCAATCAAGGCCATGATACCAAAGGCAATAATGGCAACAGTAAGACTCGTTCGAAGTCTGTTACCACGAATGGTTCTGAATGCGAGTGAGAAGATATCAGCAAACTGCATCATAGAGGGGTGAAGGTACTACCCGAACAACTCCACACAAAGAAAAGCTTGATGAACGGCTTGTAGGAACGATTAAAAATAAAGTAGCCCCAAGATCGTCTCAGGAAACACGCCCAACAATACAAGTAAGAGCGCAGTAACAAGTAAAAGCGTTGGAAAATGCTTTGGAAATTCCGGAAAACTAGCTTGATCTGCGGTGCGGAAATACATGGCTTGAATTACGCGGAAGTAATAGAATACAGCTACCACAGCCATGATCACTGCAAAAATAGCCACCCAGGGCTGGTAGACCAATGCTGCCTTGATCATGAATAACTTGGCCAGAAAGCCTCCTGTAAGCGGTATACCTGCAAGAGATAAGAAAAAAATGGCCAATGAAGCCGCTACCACAGGCTGCTTTTTTGCAAGTCCGTTGAATCCTTCAAAAGTATAATCCTGCAAATGAGACAAAACAGCAAAAATGCCAATGGTTGCCAGTGAATAGGAAGCGGCATACAATAACAATCCTTCTTTACTATCTCCATTAATTGCGTAGACAGCTAGGAGCATAAACCCTGCTTGTGCAATACTTGAATAAGCCAGCATGCGCTTTACACTCTGTTGAAAAACAGCAGTGAGGTTTCCAATCAATAAGGTCAAAACTGCAAAACCAGCTACCCAGGGTTGCCATGTAGAAAACTGTAAACTAAATGTGTCTTCAAAAAGACGAACAAAGGCTGCGAACAAGGCCACCTTTACAATAGTAGCCATAAATGAAGTAAACACGGTAGGTGCTCCATCGTAAACATCGGGAGTCCAAAAGTGAAAGGGTGCCACAGAAACCTTGAACGACATGGCAAATAGTAACAATAAGAGAGACGCAAGTTGGAGGGAAGAACCAACCACGGTAGGATCCACCGCAACTGTGGCGCTAAAATTACCGCGCGCGCCATAAAAAAAGGCAATCCCTAACAGCAACAAGCCCGTAGAAAAAGAGCCGAGTAAAAAATATTTAAGGGCCGCTTCGTTACTCTTCAGGTTTCGCTTATCACTTCCAGTTAGTATATAAAGTGGAATTGAAATTACTTCGATGCCAAGAAATAAAATCAGGAGGGATGTATACCCTGTTACCATAAAAAGTCCGGCGCAGATAAAAAAGAGCAATGCGAGATAATCTGCATAATGAGGACCCACCTTTTCCATGGATCGTCCACTCAAGAGTAAGTAAAAAAAGAGCGAGGCTAGCATAATTGCATTCATCACTAATGCATATCGATCAAAACGAAGCATTCCTTTCAAATCAATTTCAAAAAGTAACCACCCATTGATCTCCGCCAAATTGAGTACAAATAAAACAGCTAATCCAACCAATGCCAGCGTATGGATGGAGGATTTATTTTTTATAAATACACTGCTGAGCATTAATAAAACTCCAAGGATTGCAGATACAAGTAAAGCGTTCATAGTGGATGCTTAGGATTTGCGGAATAAGGCGGTAATATCAGTTAAACCAAATAGTTCCTTAGAAAAATCAGCCGTCAAATTTAAAAGTGGTTGTGGGTAGACCCCAAAGAAAAGAATCAAACACACCATGGCGCTGAGCACCCAACATTCGTGTGATGCTAAAAGTATGGGGGCTTGGGTAACTGAATTAGCTTCGCCATAGAAAATTGTTCGAATCATTTTTAGGGTATATACTGCAGAGAAGATGATACCTAATCCACCCACCACTGCAAACACCCAGTAATAATTAGAAGGGGTAGCCAGGATACCATTGAAAAGCAGAAACTCTCCCACAAACGCGTTGGTAAGTGGCAATGCAATGTTGGCAAGCGATATAATTACAAAGAATATAGTGATGGCAGGAGAATGCTGTGCAATTCCGCCAAGTGAAGCCATCGTACGGGTTCCTGTTTTGCGTTCTATCAAATCAGCTAGTATCCACATACCTAAGATATTAATACCGTGGGTGAACAATTGCAGTAAAAGTCCCTGGTATGCCATGTTGTTCAACGCAAACGCCCCTGCGGTCATTAAACCAATGTGTGCAATGGAAGAATAAGCGATCAGGCGTTTCAGGTCAGTTTGTTGCATGGCCAAAAAAGAGGCATATACAATCCCAACTACTGCTAATGTCATCACAACATCTCCCCACATGTAAGAAGCAATGGGAAATAGTGGCAACAACCAACGTAATAATCCAAGTATTCCCATTTTTACCATTACGGCACTTAGCATAGCAGTCACGGGTGTGGGGGATTCTTCATACGTATCGGGCTGCCAAGTATGAAAGGGGAAAACTGGAAGTTTGATGGCAAACGCAATGAAAAAGAGCCAAAACAGCCAGGATTGCTGATCACTGCTCAGTCTGATTTTCTTGATGCTTTCTAATGCAAAGGAATGGTCGGCTGTTTTGGATTGCAAATACAAAATACCAATCAACATAAATACCGAACCCAAAAAAGTGTAGATAAAAAATTTAAACGTAACCGGGATCCTTCTGGCTCCACCCCATTGGGAAGCAAGAAAATACATGGGGATTAATGCCAATTCCCAGAAGAAATAAAACAACAAGGAGTCCATCGCTAAAAAAACTCCCAACATCCCCGCTTGTGCCAATAGTAACCAAGCAAAAAATGCAGCTGGCCTCTCAATAGATTGACCCCTCAAATACCAAAAAAGTAAAAAGTAAGATGCCGTAGTTAACAAGCTGAGTATAGTTCCCAACCCATCCATACGTAGAGAGAAAGAACTTCCCAATGCAGTAAGCCAAGGTGCGGAGAATGACAGCATTTCGGGAGTTTGCCAATAGAAAAGTCGGGCTCCCATCACTAGCAAAGAGGCCAAAGAAATCTTTAGCGCTGCGGCAGCGGAAAACTGGTAATCTCCCTTATATAAAAAGAGAAAACTAGCACCAATGAGCGGAATTAAAAGTAATAATAGAACAACCATATTTTTTGCGTCTTACGCTTTTACTTTCTGATAAAAAATTGAACCAGGAGCACCGTGACCATTGCCAGCACCATTAATAACACATAACTACCAATCTGTCCACTCTGTAAGAAACGGATTTGACGGCCTGCCAACTGCACCGTTTTACCAACCCCGTTGACCAAAGCATCAATGAATCGAGGTTCAACCCAATCTTTCAATAAACGCCCCAAATAGAAAATGGGCTTTACTATAATACGATCATAGAGTTCGTCCACATACCATTTATTTTCAAAAAATTGTAATAATCCTTTTGACTCACGCTCTGCATAATTTCGATACAAGAACCAGGCAAATCCAATAGTGATCAACACGCCTCCCACCGAAAGTGACATCAGCAACCATTCAGTTGCATGGGAAACCTCATGGGTGGCCGATCCCAACAATGGAGCTAAGAAATTACCCAACCAGTCTGCATCATGTAGCAGAACAGCGGGAATTCCAATCCATCCACCCGCTACGGATAGTATAGCGAGTATCATTAACGGAATAGTCATTAAAGCAGGACTCTCATGCAAATGGGCTTGTTGTTCGGCAGTACCGCGAAAGGAACCATGAAAGGTCAAGAACAACAAACGGAACATATAAAATGCAGTCAGGAATGCTGTGAACAAGGCAATGCCATATTGCAGGGGCTGATGCAAAAATGTGCTGAGTAAAATGGCATCCTTGGAGAAGAATCCACTTAACGGAGGAAGACCAGCAATCGCTAAACATCCAATAAAAAAGGTGATGTAGGTAATTTTTAGCTTCCCAGAGAGTCCGCCCATTTTACGGATATCCTGTTCGCCCCCCATGGCATGAATCACACTTCCGCTTCCCAGAAAAAGTAGCGCTTTAAAAAAGGCATGGGTTAGCACATGAAATACAGCCGCTACATAGGCCCCACTTCCCAAGGCTAAAAACATAAAACCCAACTGACTGACTGTAGAATACGCTAACACCTTTTTTATATCATACTGTCGTAACGCGATTGTAGCGGCCAACAAAGCAGTGGCCAAGCCCACCCAACTAATGATAGAAAGCGTAAAAGGCGCAAGCGAATAAATAATATTACTACGCGCAATCATGTATATACCCGCTGTAACCATGGTAGCCGCATGGATCAATGCAGAAACAGGTGTAGGCCCAGCCATGGCATCTGGTAACCAAGTATAAAGTGGAAGTTGCGCACTTTTACCGGTGGCCCCAACAAATAGCAATAAACTAACAACGGTGATATCGGTAGTGGTGAACTTTTCAGTTCCCTGATTACCCTTTACAAATTCAAATACTTCCTGGAAGGAAGCAGATCCAGTTTTGATAATCAACCAGAAAATAGCCAACAAAAAAGCAAGGTCACCAATACGATTCATAATAAAAGCCTTGTTAGCGGCTTTTGTGTATTGCTGGTTTTTAAACCAAAACCCGATCAGTAAATAAGAACAAAGTCCTACCCCCTCCCAACCAATAAATAGTACCACGTAGTTGCTACCCAATACCAACAGCAACATGGAAAAAACAAACAAGTTTAAGTAGGAGAAATAGCGAGCAAAAGAGGAGGAAGACTCCTCATGCATGTAAGAGATCGAATAAATATGAATCAGAAATCCAATACCGGTAATAAT
>CAIRNW010000084.1 GCA_903879995.1 uncultured Bacteroidota bacterium | reverse complement strand
GTGCCTGCTTCCAACAGAACTTCTAATCCAAACCTGAGTCAAAACCCCGGTTTCTAATCAACAATAAAATTGATTGCCATGAAAAACATAGCAAAACTTCTGCTGGGATCCTTCCTTCTGATGGGGATTGTTTCCTGCGATAAAGAAGAAAATCAAATCATGTACATGGGCGGTACCAATCCGGTGTTGTCTACTACTGCAACTGCACCCATTGTACTTCGTAAAGAGAACAGAGATCAGGTAGGTCTTGTACTCAACTGGACAAATCCCAATTACCGCTTCACTACAGGCGTAAGTTCACAAGATGTTACTTACCTCTTACAAATTGACACGGTGGGTGGAAATTTTGCCAGTCCTAACAAGCAAGAAATTGCTATTGCTAAGGACCTTGGAACAAGAATGACCGTGAAGGATCTAAATACTGTGTTAGGTAAAATGGAACTACGTGCAGGTACTGCATACAATGTGCAAATGCGTGTAAGAGCCTCATTGATCAATGGTACGGTTCCTCTTCTTTCTAATGTCCTCACTGTTCGTATTACACCTTATTTGGATTTTGCAGTTGAGCCTCCAGGAACTGAAGCAGGTGGTTACAATGATGCAGGACTATGGGCAATCGGAGATGCGTTTGCCTCTGGTTGGAACAATCCTATGGGTGCGCCTTATAACGTAACGCAAAAATTCAGAAGAGACGCCAGCAACCCATTGCTTTACATCTTAGATGATGTAACCTTTAATGCAGGTGGCTATTACAAGTTGATCCAAACTCAAGGAGTTTGGGGAACACAATATCATGCCTTGGCGCCTGCTGCTGCACTAGGTGGTGAATTTGAAAAGCGCGATGCCGATCCAGCTTTCCAAAGCCCTGGAGCCGGTCGCTATAAAATTGAGGTGAACTTCCAGACTGGTAAATACAAATTAACCAGACTCTAAACCAAAAAACGTACTGCCATGAAAAATATGCGTAAACTCTTTTATCTGGGTCTGGTACTGGGAATTGCAGCCTGTACTAAAGTGGCTGACTTGCCATTTTACAAGCCCGGCAACTCAGTAGTACTGAGTTCAAATTTTACCAGCGTAACATCTACGTTGGCGGATAGCACTCGTAATGTGATCAGCTTTAGCTGGACCAATCCACAACACGGAACGGATTCTGCTAATTACAAATATGTTCTTTCTATTGACTCAGCAGGTCGCAACTTTACTCGCGAGGTAACCAAAACTGTAATGGGTACTCGTAATACGGCCATTACCGGTCGTGAGTTAAATGGTATTTTGCTGAACTACGGTTTTGCATTAGGACGAACACATTCACTCGATGTGAAAGTGGCTTCTTCGTATGGTAATAACAATGAGAAGTTAGAGTCAAACGTACTTCGCATTACTGTAACGCCATTTGAAGATCCCTCTGTGTTAGTATCTCAAAATGCAACCTTGTCTCCAAGTTTGGCTACTTCTAACGATCCTGGTAACACATTCACCTGGACACGTTCATTTGTAGGCTATACAGGAGATATTACTTACACGCTGCAGTATGACTCAGCCGGAAAGAATTTTGCTTCTCCCCGTGATTTTGCAGTAGGTGTAAATCGGTTGAATGTAACCTTGACCAATTTTGAAATGAACGAAACGGCTTTGAATGAAGGTGTTGCTGGTGGCAATCCTGGAAGAATAGAATATCGCGTTCGTGCGGTAACAGCACAAGGCGCTACCTCTTTCTCCAACACAGTTAACGTATTGATCAATACCTATGTTCCCATCCTTCGTTTCTACATGCCTGGTGGCTATCAGTCTGCTACTGGAAATGGAAATAACTGGGATCCAGGAACGGCACCCGAGTTGATCCGTGATATTCGTCCTGAGGCGATGAACAAATTATACTATACGTATATCTATTTACC
>CAIRNW010000083.1 GCA_903879995.1 uncultured Bacteroidota bacterium | reverse complement strand
CCATGAACCGGACTCAAGATGGTAATTATTGGTGGATACGCATCACGGGTCTCACCCCGGGAACGGAGTATGCGTTTCAATATTTAGTAGATGGAACTTTAAAAGTTGGAGATCCTTATGCTGAGAAAGTATTGGATCCCTGGAATGATCAATATATCACTCCCGCTACTTATCCCAATCTTAAACCTTATCCCACCGGAAGAACCACAGGTATTGTGAGTGTTTTACAAACTAATGAACCTACTTACAACTGGACGGTAAATAATTTTACACGTCCTGATAAAAGAGGATTAGTGATTTATGAGATGTTACTCCGTGATTTTGTGGCAGCACACGATTGGAAAACACTTAGGGATACCCTCTCTTATTTACAACGCTTAGGGGTGAATGCCATCCAGTTAATGCCGGTGGGCGAATTTGATGGTAACGAAAGTTGGGGGTATAACCCTTCTTACTTTTTTGCTCCCGATAAATATTACGGACCAAAGAATGCCATGAAGGAATTTATCGATTCATGTCATCGCAGAGGAATTGCTGTAATTCTGGATATGGTATTGAATCATACCACGGGAAGTAACCCATTGGCTGCATTATATTGGAACAGCGCAAGCAATCAACCCGCTGCTAATAATCCCTGGTTGAACGAAACGGCTCGACATCCCTTCAATGTATTCAATGATTTTAACCATGAGAGTTTAGCTACACGATATTTCAGTAGCCGTGTAATGGAACATTGGTTAAAAGAGTACAAAGTGGATGGCTATCGTTTTGATCTCTCCAAAGGTTTCACCCAGAATAATACAGGATCGGATGTGGCAGCCTGGGGACGATACGATGCTAGTCGGGTTGCAATTTGGAAACGTTACTACGACACAATGCAACTGAAATCTGCAGGGAGCTATGTAATTCTTGAACATTTTGCAGATAATTCAGAGGAGATTGAATTATCTAATTATGGCATGTTGCTTTGGGCAAACAACTCCTATCAGTTTCAGGAAGCCGCGATGGGATTTTTACCCAACTCAAACTTCAGCGGTAATATTTTCACAGCACGTGGTTGGACTAAACCACACTTGTTAGGCTATATGGAAAGTCATGATGAGGAGCGATTGATGTATAAGGCCCTGCAGTTTGGTAACTCATTGGGTACTTACAATATCAGAAGTCTGGCAACAGCCTTAAAGCGAATGGAGCTAACGGCTGCGTTTGGCACCATGATACCAGGACCTCGTATGATCTGGCAGTTTGGTGAAGTAGGTTATGATTTTTCCATCAATCATTGTCCGGATGGAACGGTGAATAATAATTGTCGCCTTTCCAATAAACCTATTCGTTGGGATTATCAAAATGTTACTGAGAGAAAAGCACTATTCAATGTGTACAGTAAGTTGAACCAATTAAGACAACATCCGCTTTATAAAAATAATTTTACCTCCGATCGAATTGTGCATTCTCTCAATGGTCCGTTCAAATGGCTACAGTTAACAACAGATACATCCAACATTGTAGTACTTGGTAATTTTGATGTGGCGGCATCACAGGCATCCATTACTTTTCCCAATGCCGGCACTTGGTATGATTATCTAACGGGATCCACTTTCAACGCTACAGGGGCTGGCCAGTCAATTGTATTACAAGCTGGCGAGTATAAAGTCTATGTCAATCGGAATATCACCAACAGTGGTGGCGGCGGTGGTACAGGAGGAGGCGGTGGCGGCGGCACGGGTGGAGGCGGCACTATCACAGCGTTCTCCGCTAAGGTTCTTCCCAACCTTGTGAATAGAACAGCTAGTGGGATAGGCAATATGGAATTAGTCCTGGAATTGCCAACGGCCGGTGTGGTCATGGCTTCCATTTATAATTTGGCAGGTCAACAATTATCCGTTGTTCAAAACGGTTCACTCACTAATGGTGTACATAGAATTTCCTTGCAACAGAAACTTCAAACATTGGCTGCAGGAAGCTATATCATTAAAATTACAGCTCCCGGTACGCAATCGGTAGTTCGATTTGTTGTTCAATAACCTACTGCTATGCCTCACACAACCTTAACATTGAAGAGTGCTGCATCCGAAAAACGTAATCGGAAAGATTATTTCAATATTGCAGTTTCTGTAGACTGCGTAATTCTTGGATATGAGAATAAAGAATTAAAAGTTTTACTGATTGAGTCCGACCTCGAAGAATTCAAGGGATTATATTCTCTCCTGGGTGATTTGGTTCGTCCGGATGAAGACCTTGATACGGCTTCTTATCGGGTTTTAAAAGACAGAACCGGATTAGACGATGTTTACCTAGAGCAAGTCTTGTCATTTGGAAACATCGATCGTCATCCTTCAGGAAGGGTGGTTACTACGGCTTATTATTCTTTATTAGATATACGAAATCATGCTTTGCAATTAAGTCACAACGAACTTTCCTGGCATTCAGTTAAGGACTTAAAAAAGTTGGCATTCGATCACAAGGAGATTTTAGATACTTGTCTCAAACGTTTGCGTGAGCAAGTCATGGAAAGACCTATAATTTTCAATCTGCTTCCCTCTAAATTCTCTTTACGTGAGTTGCAGGAGGTTTATGAGGCCATTTTAGGAGTAGGGTTAGATCGACGTAATTTTCGCAAGAAAATCATGCTAAAAGATTGGATGACAGACCTTAAGGAGATGGAGACCGATGTTCCACACAGGCCCGGAAAGCTCTACAAAGTCAGTGTCCGATAAAAACTTAAACAAGAAATTTTGCTAATATAAAATTTTCTTAATATTGTGTATTGGATACACATTTGTGTGTGTCCCCAAATCTGATTGCTTAACCATTAATGATTGCTTATGTCATTATCTAAACTCTCGAGGGTGTTCAGCCTGATTGTGCTAACACTCGTTGCGCAATTCTCTTTTGCGCAGGATAGAGTGATTACCGGAAAAGTTACTGATGCCAATGGTGCGCCACTTACAGGTGTAAGTGTTACGGCCAAGGGAAGTAATGCCGGCACTCAATCCGACGCACAGGGACAGTTTCGAATCAGCGTTGCTTCTACTGTAAACACACTGGTGATTTCCTCTGTTAATTTCACAACACAGGAAGTTTCAATTCAAGGTGTAAGTGCAGTAAATGTAGTGCTAGCTAGTGCTAACAGTACACTGGGTGATGTAGTGGTGGTGGCTTACGGTACACGCCGTAAGACAGACCTGACTGGTTCTGTTACTGCTGTCACTGCAAAGGATTTTCAGAAGGGTAATATCAACTCTTCCGAGCAACTCCTCGTGGGTAAAGTTGCAGGTCTCTCTATTACAACGGGTGGTGGTGCAGCCGGCGGTGGAAGCAGAATCCGTATTCGCGGGGGTGCTTCACTGAATGCAAGCAACGATCCTTTGATTGTAATTGATGGAGT
>CAIRNW010000082.1 GCA_903879995.1 uncultured Bacteroidota bacterium | reverse complement strand
TGCAATTGCCAATCAACGAGGAAGGAAAAATTGGTTTTCTTGCTTACGGGTATAATTATCAGCAAATGGACAGTTTAGGTTGGATAAAGTTGGAAGTAAACCGGCTTCCCTTTTTTGCGGCTATACCCGGTGGAATCAAAAAAGCAGGTACTGAGTTGCAAGATTACATTGATCAGTTCAAAAAGATTCTTGATCCTGATACTGGTGCCTACAAGGGAGTAGGCGGTTTTAAATCTATGGGTTCAATCTTTCCTGGTTCTGTTTGGGATTGGGAGGCCTTTTGGAGAATCACTGCCTTTCTTTCCATCGTACTGGCCTTTATGAATCTCTTGCCAATTCCTGCGTTGGATGGAGGGCATGTTCTTTTCACATTGTATGAAATGGTAAGTGGGCGAAAGCCTAGTGATAAGTTTTTAGAATATGCACAGCTTGTGGGAATGGCACTGTTGCTTTCCCTGATGATTTATGCCAATGCCAACGACTGGTTGGGTTGGGGTAAATAAACGAGCTTTGTATTTCTAACGGGGGCGTTTGGTTTTGACAGCATAGCTCTTTGAAAGTATAAGCATGTACTGCGTTGCGTAATTAGCAGTTTAATCTGAATACGAGACTATAAATGGCAATACTCAGTATGCCATGGCTGCTTAATCAGTGATTAGGTAGTCATTAGGGCCGCCGGGCCGGTTTATCTGTTACCACGCCCCGCCGCCGACTCAACAAACAATACAGGTTGCAAAAAGCAGGTCTCTTGCAAAAGAGATGGTCGTGCTGCTTTTCTAAGATAATTACGACTACGGGCTAGGTTGGTTTGTCCAGCTCCTGCCTATCCCCGACAACTAATGCTGGAATAAACATGTAGAAGGCTTTCGACGAATATGTTTGGACACCGGTTCGAATCCGGTCGCCTCCACTTTTATTTTTTACTATAACTTAAACTATAACTGTAATGTTAGGTACAATCACCCACCAATTAACAACCATTACCCGCAAGCTTTTAACATGGGTTTTATGCTTCAGTGTTTTAGCTGGTTTGCTTTCCTTTCAAACTATGCAGGATAATCCGGATGCTATTCTTGGAGATTGGAAAACAGGTGCAGGTAATGCAATTGTTCGCATCTATAAGAATGGTCAAAAATATCAAGGCAAAATTGTGTGGCTTAAGGAGCCTCTTGATGCTGAAACGGGTAAACCCAAGGTTGATAAGAATCATCCTGATGCGTCAAATCGAAATCGCCCGCTTTTGGGATTGATAAACGTTTGGGGCTTTCAATTTGATGAAAAAAATAGTTGGAAAGATGGACATATCTATGATCCCAAGAACGGTAAAACATACGCCTGTAAAATCAAAATGGTAAATAATTCCACTATTGAAGTAAGGGGATATATTGGTATTTCAATGATTGGTCGTACTGATACCTGGAGTCGGCAGGAAGCCAAGTAGGGATGAATAAAAATCCCTTATCCTGGTACTTTTAATTCAGAAATAACTCAATTCTGTAGCCAATTTTAAAATAATGGGTAGGTAATCCGTGTTGTAATTGGTAATTAGTGCGCATTTCATGATTAAAGAGTTGAATCCTTTCATGTACTATCGCTAGCCCCATTCCTAGCCCTTTCATAGTAGATGGAGTGGTATTAACCTCATTCATGGGGTTTTCAATAGAGAGTAAAATACCTGCCCCTTTATATTTTACATCAAGTTTAATGATTTTCTCATCCGCGCCCTCATAGCCAATAACACCATATTTTAGCGCATTTTCAATTAAAGGCTGCAAAATATTAGGCGGGATATTAATTTTTTGAAGGTCAATGGCTGGCTCAAAGTCTTCCTGATATTTTACAGCTATGTCATTCGCATAGCGTAGGATTTCGATATCTAAATAAGATTTAATAAAAGTCAACTCATCCGCTAGTGAAGTATATTTTTCTTTTGATCTTTCTAAAAAGTTTCGCTGGAGTTTCGAGAATTTTAAAAGTATGGCAAGGGCGGCTTCTTTATTTTCAGTTAGGATGTTATGATAGATCAAATTGAGCGAGTTGAATACAAAATGAGGATTTAAATTCTTGTTCAGCATCTTAATTTTATTATCTACCAACCTCTTAGCATATATTTTTTGATTATACTTCAGTTTGAAAATTAAAAAAAGAAGAGCAAAGAGTAGGGTGCCTACAGCTATGAAAAAAAAGGGATTTCTGTGGAGTGGTAAAATGATATCGATAGACTGTCTGATATTAT
>CAIRNW010000081.1 GCA_903879995.1 uncultured Bacteroidota bacterium | reverse complement strand
GCATAGCCGCGTGCATACTGTTTCACCAATACACCATTTCGTTCTTCAAAACTATATTGTTGCAATAATGGGAATTTTTGGGATAGCCATTTTTCGGTGCGTAGTACGGTATCGGCAGCGGCCGCACTTTGTAGCACGCGCTCCCATATAAAACCGGTAGGATCAGCAATCCAATTAGCTTTTCCTACCATAAAGTCCCAATCAGATTCAGCTAATAATTCAGGAATTCTACTCTCCCAAAATCCATGAATACCGCGTTGATTAGTTTTTTGTCCATTATGATTGCTACAGGCATGCAGGGGAACATGCGCATCCGAAATATAATGCCCCAGCTCGGCGGATAATTTTAAAATCGAAAAGAGATCCCGCTTTAAAAAAGCATCGGTCAATCGATAAAGCATAGTTTGTATCCACCAAGGAACAATCCCGTATCGATTCAAACTATCTTCTCCGCAAGCGGCCACTGCTTGTTTCCAATCGCGAGGTAATGAGAGGTAAGGAGGGGGACCATATTGGTCCATATCTATATAATGTCGGGGGCCTTCTTCCTTGACCTGGTATCTTCTTTTGTCTGGGTCTACCGCATGCTCCTCAATAAATACCAAGTGTTTTTTGTAAAGCACCAGCATTTCCGGAGGCAATAAAAAAACAGCAATCCGATTTATCTTTTTATGGGCATAAAACCCCCAGCTCCATCCGGTCAAGGGAAGAACCAGACAGGCCGGAATCAATATCCAGCGAAACATACGTTCAGTTTTAGGAAAATTTAACTGTGGGAAGAACGCTCTGCATCCAAATCAACCACACCACCGGTCACGGCGTATTTCATGGCCTCACCGGAGCTGATCTTATCTATTTTTCGAACTTTTTCACGAGGTAATATATACAGCTGGCCGGCAAAATTGTAACCCTGCGGTACATAAACGGCTACCTTGTCACTACCTAATTCAAATTTTTCCATTTCCTCGTCAGTCAAAAAGCCTACAATCCAAACATCCGGGCCAAAGACATTGGCAAGAACAGCTCGGTTAAACTTTCGTTTGTTGCCCGCAAAGGCTTCAAAAAAATCACGGGTGGAAGTATAAATTAATTTGACTCCCGGCGTTCGTTCTAACCATTGATCAAAGAGCTGCAGTACACCCCCCATCAAAAAATTGGAGCTGACCCAACCCACCAGAATAACGCCGGATATAATTAATAAAAAACCCAGCCCCGGTACATTCAAATAGGGGCGCAGGATACTATCCACGTTTTCAAATAACCAGTAGAGCGCATACCCAGTTATGGCGATGGGCGCTAAAATCACCAGCCCCTGGATAAAGTAACCAGCCACCCGTTTGACGGGGTTCCGAAAAGGTCTTTTGGGGTCCATAAGGGGTATTTGAGGCTAAATTACTACAATTCAGGGCCCTTTTGCCCCGGTTTTTGGCCAGATTTCATGGTATTTTAACAGAAGAAACTTTGAAAACGCTTATAGTTTCCATAGTTTTGCGGCCCCAAATCAACGTATGGAACCCAAAATCAGAATTGCAGAGAAGGCCGAGGAGCTCTACATGCGTTTTGGCATCCGTTCCGTTTCCATGGAAAACATGGCAGAGGCCTTGGGTATGAGCAAAAAAACGCTCTACCAATATTTTGCTGATAAGGATCAATTGGTGGTGGAAGTGGTCAAGCGCCACACCGATATGGTTCGTCAGCAATGCGAACAAATTGCTTCTGAAGCGCAGGATGCCATCCATGAGATTTTTTTAATCATGGAACGGGTCATGGAAGACTTCCGCAATATGAACCCCATGGTATTATTCGATCTTCAGAAATACCATCCCTTAGGATTTCAGCGATTCAATGAATACAAGAATCAGTTCCTGCTCGATTTTATTCGTTGCAATATTCAACGCGGTATTCGTGAAGGTTTGTACCGTGAGGATATTCAATTAGAAATTATCAGCCGTTATCGATTGCAGTCGATGATGATTCCCTTTGATATTAATGTCTATCCGCCTACTCAATTCAATATGGCGGAAACCGCGCAATTGATTGCTGAAAATTTTACCTATGGTTTAGCTACGGTAAAAGGGCATCAGTTAATTCAGGATTACCAGGAAAAAAGAAAAAATAAATGAAGATGAATAAGTCAAAAGTGATTTTATTAGGAATGATTGCTCTGCTGAGTTGTCGGCAGGTGCAGGCACTCGATACACTTCGCGTTGCGGAACATGCTTTCACAGCACAACAAGCCGTGGATTATGCCATGAAGAACAATGTGCAGGTAAAAAATGCCCTGTTAGGAATAAAACTACAGCAAGAAACAAATCGTCAAGTTACAGCTGCTGCATTTCCACATATCAATGGTAGTATCAACACTACGGTCAATCCAAATGTGGCCACACAGGTAATTCCCAATTTTATTTCTCCGGCTACTTATCAAGTCTTGATCGACAAGGGTGTTAAGGATGGTAATGGCAATCCCATTAATATGCCTCCTGATTTTGGATTTATCGCCGCACAATTTGGTACACGTTATAGTGCTAATGCTGCGGTGAGTTTGAATCAAATACTTTTTGACGGACAGGTATTTGTTGGGTTACAAGCACGTAGAGCAGCCATGGAATTTGCAGGAAAGAATGCTGAATTGACTGCTGAAATTATCAAGGCTAATGTGTTGAAAGTATATTATCAATTAGTGGTGAGTCGTACACAATTGGAGTTATTGGATTCCACTATTGCCTTTGTAGAAAAGAATTTGGCTGACACGCGTGTATTGTATCAGAATGGTTTTCGTGAAAAACTGGATATCGACCGTGTTGCCGTTCAACTTGCTAATCTGCAAACTGAAAAAAATAAGGCACTTGCCATGGTCTCCAATGGATATTATGGATTAAAAGTGTTGATGGGGATGCCGGTTGCAGATCAACTCACACTTACCGATACGCTCACTCCGGAGATGATCAAAGATGGCATGTTGGAGCCTGCTTCTTATGATTACAAGGACCGCAAAGAATTTCAATACGCTGATCTGGGTAGAAAATTGGGCGAGTATAATGTTCGTAGATACAAACTCAGTCAAATTCCAACCCTGGCGCTGAATGGCGTTTATGCAAAAAATGCGCAGCGCAATACCTGGAATTTTTTAAATATGGACCAGCGCTGGTTTACTATTTCAAATGTGAGCGTGGGTTTATCCATGCCACTTTTCAATGGTTTTGTAACG
>CAIRNW010000080.1 GCA_903879995.1 uncultured Bacteroidota bacterium | reverse complement strand
TGCTATCAATTTTTTCCTGATCAAAGTTTTGTGTATCAAATAGCGGAACCACTTTCAATCGCTCGGTAGCTGAATCCTTTAATAATTCCACTGCACCAGGAACAGAAAGAATATCTTCTACACCGTTCACCTTCTTCAATTCCTCTTGTAGTTGTACATATGATTGAAATGTACCTGCTTTAAAAAGCTGATCTGATTGAATACCGATAACCAGGAGATTTCCATCTTCCCCAAATTTTTCACGAAAGGCCTGATAGGATTTGTATTTGGGATTATCTAAAGGGATCGCGCGTGTAAACTCGTAACTGAGTTCAACCTTACTTGCCAGATAGCCCATGCCTCCTGTAATCACCACTAAAAGGATCAACAAGGGGAGTCGGTATTTTAAAATAAACTGTCCCAGCCTTTGCCACATAATTGGAAATTTTGTCCCGTGCAAAGAAAAGCAAAATTGATCGGGTTCGATTTAATAGGTTTGCTTCCTAAGAAATATGTCTACCAAGCTATTTAAAACCAGGGGGATTGTTTTGAAATCGGTAAAGTATGGGGAGACCTCCCTGATAGTAACTATCTATACCGAATTATTTGGGCTGCAGTCCTACCTGGTAAATGGAGTACGAACAGCAACCGGACGTAGTAGCGGAAAGGCTAATTTGTTTCAGCCAGCAGCTTTATTGGATTTAGTGGTGTATCACCAAGATGGGCGGTCATTAAACCGTATCAAAGAATTTCAGTGGGGGCATTTGTATGAGCATATCTTTCAAGATGTCACTAAAAATGCGGTAGCACTTTTTATCGTGGAATTATTAACGCATAGTTTAAAACAGCCGGAGGAAAACCATCCCTTGTTTCAGTTTACTGAGGACTGTTTACTTCATTTGGATCAAGCTACCCCAGGTATAACAGCCAATCTTTCTCTGTTTTTTGCTTTGCACCTTACACACTTTTTTGGTGTTTCTCCGCGAATGGGCGAAACAGCGGAGGAGTCACTTTATTTTGATTTGATTGATTCACTGATCACCAATACGCCGCCCTTACACGAAAATTATCTGGAAGGGAAAAAGGCAAGTATTTGTGCCGAGCTCTTAAAAACAAGACAACCGGAGGAGCTGGAGGAAATCAAGATGAACCAGGAAATGCGACGTCAGTTACTGCAGCATATGGAGTATTATTTTATTCAGCATGTACAAGACTTTCGTCCGCTGAAATCTTTATCCGTTCTATCGGCTGTTTTGCAATAAGCTAGGCTACACGACTGGATACACCTGCTGAAAGATTCAATAAAGTAATTCCCGGCTGTTTTCCTTTTGTAAACGTTCCTAATTGCTTATCCCATTGTAGTGCACGGGCGCCTGCCGAAGTGGCCCATTGTAACACATTTTCAAGTGGCAGATTTGGAAAATGTTCGCACACCGATTGTACTTCCTTGGCAATACTCAATTCCCAATTACTACTATAGCTATCTGTGCCTAACACAATTTCACATCCGTGCGCTTGCAACAATTCTATCGGCGGCACTTTATTCTCGATATACAAATTTGCATTGATGCAAAGACAATAGATCAAACGGATATTATTTGCTGCAGCCCAGGTATTAGCCCAGGTTATATCAGCATCCGTCATACAAGTATTGTGAATCAGAAAAATGGTTTGACCCTGATTGAAATAAGGTAATACAGATTGGACACTGTTTAAACCCGTTACAGGAAAGGGAGAGGATTCAATACCAAAAATCTTGAATAAACGCAAATAGTCACCGCCACCCGTTTGATAGAGTTCATTTTCTGCCGGATGTTCCTGGTTGTGGATAGAAATAATTTGTCCCGCCGTATGCTGATTGATTAACTCGAATGTTTTAGGCGAGATGCTATACGGAGCGTGGGGGACTAAGGTGGTTCTGCTTGGGGTATTGCGTTGTGCCAGTGCTTTTTGTAAGATTGATTGTTGCTGTTGATAATGCAAAAAGTGTTCAGTAGCTTTTTGATCGGTGAAGCTGAGTACTTCTACAAAGTTTTGCCAATATATTTTACTGTTTGCTTTAGTGGTTGCCGTATCGGCTGTATTTCCAATATCTCCCACCGCAACAATGCCATTCTCCCACATTTCTTTTTCAGCCGCGTCAATACAAGCTTGAATGATGGCTGGATCAAACCCTCTTTTTGTAACTACTGAACAAAGAAATTCAATCAAACCAGTATGTGGAGGAATCACATCTTTCAAGTGACTTAATTCAAGATGACAGTGACAAT
>CAIRNW010000079.1 GCA_903879995.1 uncultured Bacteroidota bacterium | reverse complement strand
CGGGTTGTTGTCATGATGAGAACGCTTTGGTCATGCTTATTCAAGACCAAAAGACACCGGTTACGTTACACTATAACCTTGCATCTCCTGTTTTTCATTTACCGCCAACGCTCACTCTTCTCAACGAAGTAGACTTTTCAGATCCTATTGATATTCCTGCATTAACCAACACTCCACCTGGTGAAAACAAACCGTTGTTTTTGCGTAACAGGGTTTTCAGGATTTGATTTTAATTTCTCTTCCCCTCTTGTCGAGGGCTTATCTTTTTTATTTTATAATCATTATTTCTAAAACTCAATTTTCATTGTATGAAAGCAAATCATCTATTTATTGCGGCTGTCCTTTTTTTGGGTAGCGTATTTAGTGCAACAGCACAAAACAAAAAAGAAGTATTTCATGTGGCCGGTAATTGTGGAATGTGTAAAGGACGAATTGAAAATGCTGCTAAAGAGGCAGGTGCAACGCAAGCTTCTTGGGATGCAGACAGTAAAAAATTGACTGTCAATTATGACGCATCCACTACCAATGTTTCAAAGATTCAAGAGCAAGTGGCTTTGGTAGGTCATGATAATGCCGGTGCAAAAGCTACAGACGAGGCTTACGCAAAGCTGCATGGCTGCTGCAAGTATGATCGCACTGCGGCTGCTGGTAGCGAATCTTGTTGTAAAGATGGTAAATGCAAAGACGGCTCTTGTAAGGATACCAGCAAAGATTGCTGTAAAAATGGTCAGTGTGACAAGAAGAGTAAGAAAGGAAAGGCTTGTTGCGCTAACTGCTCAAAATCTTAACCACCGTGCGTCAATCAACTTTAATTATACTGCTGCTTCTTCTGCTAGGAGGGCAGCAGTATACTTTCGCCCAATTTAATAGCGGAAAATTACAGGCTACTGGTTTAACCTGTGCCCTTTGTAACAAGGCTATTCATCAATCCTTGGAGCAGCTCTCCTTTGTAGAAAAAGTGGAGGCAGATATCAAGTCGTCTTCCTTTACACTTACTTTTCGCGCCAATAATGCGGTAAGTCCAGCAAAATTAAAGGCAGCTGTAGAGGACGCTGGATTTTTTGTTGGGGAATTACAATTGATGGGCACTTGGAATCAAGAACCCGTTGAGCGTGGAGCCTCCTTTGTCTGGAATCAACAGGTTTTTCAATTTATTTCATCAAAGACGCCTGCCTTGTCTAAATCGTTCACTTGCACAGTGGTGGGTAAGGGGTATTTAACTGAAAAGAGTTTGAAAAAGATAAAAGCTGATTACAGTGAATATTTGAAATCGGACGAGAACATTTATCAATTGCTACTCAATAAATAATTTTTATGCGGCAAATTATTGCGGTCTTATTTTTTCTGCATTCTTCGTTTACAATGTTCGGACAAGCAATACGGCAAGAGCCTGCTACTGATTTCAGGCTGCCTTCTTCAAAAGGCGATAGTATTTCATTAAGTCAATTTCGTGGTAAAGTAGTACTCCTTGATTTTTGGGCTTCCTGGTGCGGTCCCTGCCGGGTTGCTAATAAGCATTTAGTAAAGATTTATCCAAACTATCGGAATAAGGATATTGTTTTTTTGAGTGTTTCATTGGATGAAAAATCTAGTGAATGGCTTGCTGCGGTAAAGAAAGATAAACTTTCCTGGCTTCAATTGATTGATATAAAAGCGTGGAATTCGACGGTTGCGGCAGCTTGGGATGTCAATTCTATTCCCTCTACTTTTTTAATTGATCGGGAAGGTAATGTGGTAGCCAGGAATCTGATGGGATCAGCTTTGGAGGCTGGTATTGATAAATTATTGAAATAGTAATTATGTATAAATTCTGCGGACTAATACTTATTGAGTTTTTATTACTTATAGCACCTATATACAGCCAGGAGCTGTATGTTTTTAATGAACCAGCTTCCACCTTGCCCGCCCGCTCCATTAGTTTCAAATTAAAAAATCACTTGGTGCAAGAAACAGCGCTACTTAGCCAGTTTTCCTTTCGCACCGCTCCGCAATTATTTATTGGGGTTAATAAAAACTTAACGCTTCGCGTGGGTGGTTCTGTTTCATCGATGTACTCCACGCAAGCAAAATTAGAGTCTTATCATATTTATGCGAAGTATCGGTTCTTGTCTAAGGATGCTATCCATCGTCATTTTCGAATGGCTGGCTATCTTGAAGCGGCCCGTACCAGTGCTCCTTTCCATTATGATGAAATTAATTTAGGAGGCGATCGATCAGGGATGGAGGCTGGCATAATACTCACACAGCTCTGGAATAAGTTTGCCCTATCTGGAACGCTTAGTCAAACACAAGTTTTCCATTATTACCGCTGGGATAAAGTAAGACATGGTGTTTTACATCCTTTTACTTCTGCACAGTTCAACTTATCGGCTGGTTATTTAGTGTTTCCCAGAACCTACACCAGTTACAAGCAAACCAACCTTAATTTTTATCTTGAATTATTGACTCAACGAGCGCTGGATCGTTCTTTGTACTATGTAGATTTAGCACCCGCCATTCAATTGATCTTTGCCAGCAAAACAAAGTTGAATTTAGGATATCGCTTTCAATTAGATAGCGATATGAAGCGCATGATGCAACGAAGCTGGCTATTCAGTATTGAGACCAGCTTTTTGGGGGCATTCAAAAGGAAAAATTAACGATTCGCTACATTGATTCGGAAGGAAAATCCCAGTGCTACATAGTAAGTCACGGATTGATTATTTAATCCTTTTCCTCCTGAGAAATCAATTTTACAATTATCATTGAAGTAATAGGCAATTCCACCGTCTATGCCATGTAACGGTTTTTCAAAGGATCGAATACTTCCAAATATCTCCGCATAAGCATACCAACGTTCACCCAGATTAATTCCAGGGGCTAGTGTGTAAATCCAGTCAGGG
>CAIRNW010000078.1 GCA_903879995.1 uncultured Bacteroidota bacterium | reverse complement strand
TCCATTCTTGAGCAAACACGCCCCCATTCATTTAATAAGGCAGGTGAAAGTTGATTTAACGATTGTTCATATCTTTCTAACAATGGCTTGTCAATAGCACTCATTTTGAGATGCAATTCCTCTAATAACTCAAATCGTGCAAGTCCGGTAAGCTTGATGCTGATAAATGGAATATTAGGTTGGGTAGCAGCAAAATCGATCACGCGGATAAATTCGTCACGAGCCTGGTCATAAAAATGCTCCCCCTGTTTGCCTTCCACCCCGTAATCAAGAATAACCTTTACCCCAAAGGACCCTAATTTGGCAGCAACAGGAATGGTTTGTTCTAAGGTTTCCCCACCAATGAATTGTGAAAAAATAGTAGAACGAATCAATCCTTTAACAGGAAGTCTCATGTTGATTGACCAGGGAGTGAGACGAGTTCCTACCTGCACCAAAAAAGGATTTGACATGACCTTGAAAAGAAAACGTGCTTTTCTTAATTCGAAGTCAGTCTTATATTGGAATGCTAGCGCTGTATTGTCGAAGGAGAGGGGCAAGGCGGGACTGGACATAGTAAAAAGTACAAAATTGTATGCCCGCAAAAATAACGGAACAATGGGAGAACCAATACAGTTGAACTTGATTAAATAGCCTGATGGTTGAATGGCTGCAATACCATTTCACTAACCACTCCACTCACGGGTTGCTGGCAAAGAAACCAGATAGAGCGAGCAGCTTCCTCAGGCTGAATCATTTTTTCACGTTGCACCCGAAGATCAATCGTATCCCAAAATCCGGAATTAACACCACCCATAAAAACATTGGTAATCCGGATATCGGTGCGTTTGATTTCCTCCCGTACACTTTGCATCATTCCTACCAACCCATATTTAGAGGCGCTGTATGCAGCCGCACCAGCCATAGGAACCTTACCAAGCACACCAGGGATATTAATGATCAGCCCCTTTTTTGCTGTTTTCATCGCAGGCAAAAAGGCCTTAAGAAGCCGAAAGGGTGCAAGCAGGTTAATTTGTAGCGTTTGGAGCATCTCTTCTTCGGTCAGCGTCTCTATTGGCTTAATGATACCAATTCCCGACGCATTAATTAAAATATCGATGGAAGGAAAAACGGAAAAATAATGTTCTGCCAGCTGGGCAATGGAAGAAGGTTCTTGCAAATCAGCAGCAAAAAAATGACTGGACGGAACCCCCATGGATTGGGCTACAGTTTGTAGAGCCAGCGCGTCTCTACCAGTTAAAAACAAACTTGCGCCGCTGCTTTGCAATAATCGGGCTGTATGAGTTCCTATATCCCCGGTAGCGCCAACCACCAAAACATGTTTTCCACGCAAGCTTTCCATAAAGTGATTTTTTAAAGAACAAATACCCTTGATTTTTGTTTAAACAGCAGTCTTTTTTCTTATGAAAGAACTAACCATCCTTTTCCCACATCAACTTTATTATCCACACCCCGCTTTGGAAAAAAAGCGTGGCGTCGTGTTGGTGGAGGAGGCCCTTTTCTTTACTCAATACCACTTCCATAAGCAAAAACTAATTCTCCATCGAGCCTCGTTGCGTGCATTTCAAGAATTACTTGAAAAAAAGGGTTTCTCTGTCAGCTATATTGCTGCAACTGAAAGATCACACGAATTGACAGCTTGCTTGAAAATGCTTGTAAAAAATGGATTAAAAAGCTTGCATTACATAGATCCTGTTGATGATTGGCTGCAGCAAAAGCTTACTAAAAATGGGCAACAATTAAAGATTGAGCTAATAAAATATTCAACCCCCGGATTTTTAAATCAACTCAAAGAAGTAGAACCTTTTTTCGCAAAACGAAAAACCTATTTCCAGACCGACTTTTACTGTTGGCAACGAAAGCAACGAAACTGGCTCATCGATCATGATGGAAAACCTATTGGAGGGAAATGGACCTTTGACGATCAAAACCGAGAACGCTACCCTTCCAAAAACAATCCTCCAATCCTTCCAGCCATTCAACCCAACAAACAGGTTAAGGAGGCGATTCAATATGTGGAAACGCACTTTTCAAAAAACCCAGGTGAAACAATAAACTTTAATTACCCTGTTACACATCAACAAGCTCGTGATTGGTGGAGAAATTTTTTAGAAACGCGTTTCAAGGATTTTGGAACTTATGAAGATGCAATGACAATTCAGCACACTTGGCTGCACCATGCTGTAATAAGTCCTCTATTGAATATTGGTTTACTGGAACCTGCATCGTTGATGCATGAGGTTTTAGCATTCGGAGCTCAAAAAAAAATTCCACTCAATTCCCTGGAAGGATTCATCCGACAAATAAGTGGCTGGAGAGAGTTTATCCGAATTGTGTATGAACGTGAGGGCGGCAAACAGCGCACTACCAATTACTGGAAGTTCACCCGAAAAATTCCCACTAGCTTCTGGGAAGGCAATACAGGCATTCATCCCATTGATCACCTGATTGAAACATTGAAAAAAAATGCATATACACATCATATCGAGCGATTAATGGTGCTGGGTAACTTCATGCTACTCTGTGAATTTGATCCCGATGAAGTATATAAATGGTTCATGGAGTGGTATATCGACAGTTATGATTGGGTGATGGTACCCAATGTTTATGGCATGACCCAATTTGCAGATGGAGGTTTAATGACCACAAAGCCATACATAAGCGGCAGCAACTACCTCCTCAAAATGGGAGATTGGGATAAAAAGAAAACCACACAACTTGGCAATGAGGAAGTCTCTTGGACGGAGATATGGGATGGACTTTTTTGGCGTTTTATGGACAAGCAAAGAGGGTTTTTCCTAAAAAATCCCCGCCTGGGCATGTTAGTTAAAACGTTGGATAAGATGAATCCAGAGCGAAAAAAGCGTCTTTTTCATATAGCCAATTCATATTTATTGCAATTGGATAGAACCAAATAGAGGAATTTTTGTTTAAGGTTTAGCCATGCAATTTCCTACAGATATACAATCCATTAAAAGTCGAATTGAAAAAATTGACCCCGTAGGTTATGGAATAACCCGCAACTACTTAAATGGCAAAGTAACTTATCTGTCCCCCTACATTTCACGAGGCGTGCTTTCCACCCGCCAAATTGCACAGCATGTGATGCAATTGGATTATCAGCCGCACCAGATTTTACGACTAGTACAAGAGCTAGCCTGGAGAGATTATTTTCAACGCGTTTGGCAACAACTAGGAGATGATATTTTTGAGGATATTCGGATGAACAGGACTGCTATCAGAAGTCATAAAATTCCTACAGCAATCCTGGAGGGCACCACAGGAATTGAAGCGGTAGACCAGGGAATTCAATCACTGCTTCAAACAGGATACATGCACAACCATCTACGCATGTATGTTGCCTCTATAAGTTGCAATATTGCCAAAACGCATTGGAGTCAGCCTGCTCAATGGATGTACTACCATTTGCTGGACGGGGACCTAGCCAGCAACACGCTAAGTTGGCAATGGGTAGCAGGAACTTTTTCTTCAAAGAAGTATTACTGTAATCAAGAGAACATAAATCAATATTGCGGAACCAAGCAAAAAGGGACTTTTCTAGACAGTCCGTACATGGATCTACCCACCATGGAAGTACCCGACGTGCTGGAACCGGTTGAAAATATCACGCTAGGAACCCCATTACCAAAAAAAGAAAATCCTCTACTAGACCCCAGTTTACCTGTTTTACTTTATCACCCTTATCATATTGACCCAGACTGGAAAAAAGAAATTAAAGCAAACCGTATTCTAGTGCTTGAGCCATCTCATTTTCGAGAGCACC
>CAIRNW010000077.1 GCA_903879995.1 uncultured Bacteroidota bacterium | reverse complement strand
TAACCTGCACATAAGGAAGTGAGATCTTTTCTTTTTGCATCAGGTCAATCAAGTTGAGCAACCCTTCCACACTCAAATCGGGTTTGCGATGTGTTTCCTCTTTCACAAAATCAAAAAAAGCAGTCAGTATGCGTAACCATTCATGTTTATCGGCATGCTGCATTACCTGTGCCAGCAAACCTGTTTGCTGAATAATTTTTTCAAGAAGTTGTTGTAGGGTTGTATTGGGAACGGCCGCAATTAGATCCTCAATAATGATGCAGGCTTTGGCTATTGGTTGTGTAGTGGTAAATAAATCGGCACCAGCCCCGTTTGTTTTTTCATGTAATAATGCTCGGATCGATCCATTGAGATCATTTTGTTTTCTACCGTCCGCCTCCAGTGAAAGTTTTGCAATTTCCAACGGAGCGATTCCAAAAAGATCCAAGTGTAATAATTCAAATAAGAGCTCATCGCCACTGTAGGGCACATCATGCTCTGCTTGTAAATAACGAAGGAGGAGTAATATTTTTCTGATCAAGGGTAATTGTAAAAGATCAGCGCTTCGTTTAGTATAGTAGGGGATTTGTAGTTGTTGTAAATAGCCTGCTATCTCTTCTCCATATTTATGTTCTTTATAGATGACACCAATTCTTCCCGGTTCAATACCTTCCTGGAGTAAGTCCTGAATTTTTTTACTAATTCCAATAATTTCTAAACGCTGTGTATCAAACTCCCAAATACGCGGAGGATGTTGAATAGTTTTTTTAATCTCATGTGCTGCTTTCAATTCCTTGGTCAGTCCGGGTAATGTATTGATCAAACGTTCTTGATTGCGTTGAATCAGGGAGGTAGAAACATCCAGGATTGGCTGGCTAGATCGATAATTCTCCGCTAATACAATTCGAACCAGGTCAGTTGAATAGCGATCAGCTAAGCCAGTCATATTGGCCACATTTGCTCCTTGAAACCTAAAAATGCTTTGGTCGTCATCTCCCACTACAAATATGTTGGGTACCTCCCAATAGCTGATCAGCAGCTCTACTAATTTATTCTGTGATCCACTGGTATCTTGATATTCGTCTACTAAAATGTATTGATAACGTTCCTGGTAATCGGAGAGCAGTGTTGGACTTTGTTCAAAAGCCTGGATTACCCAATTGATCATGTCTTCAAAATCGTACCGGTTCCTTTTTTTCATGACTTGTTGAACGGGTTCGAATTCCAGAACAGCAGCTCGCAAACGATTCATTTTTTCTTTTTCTTTTTCGATGCGGTCTGTTCGTACTTCTCCTTTTTTAAATTCTTTGGTGGCTCGCTTGGCAATAAATTCTTCTCGTTCAGGAAGTGAGGCCAGGTATTGATCAATCTTTTCTGTTATAAAAGCAGGTGTCCATCCCTCTCGCTTCATAGTACTGAACAAGTTCATCATATTCTTTGCCTCATAGTACACATCGCCCCGATAACGTTTAAACGGATGATCTTTTGGAAAAGAATCAATATGATCTTTGAAGAGTTGAATTTTTTCTAGCTCCGATATGGGATCTAGTGTGTTTTTTTCGAAGTAAGGTAGATTATCTTGTATTACTTCATTACAGAAAGAATGAAAGGTGCCTAATTGTACTTTATAGGCAGCAGGTCCAATAAATTGTTGTAATCGTTTACGCATCGCAACCACTCCCGCATCGGTATAGGTTAGGCAAAGAATATTTTCTGGTTGTACATCGGTGTCCAGTAATATTTTACCAATACGGCAGGCGAGTATTTGCGTTTTTCCAGTACCCGGTCCAGCAATCACCATTACAGGACCTTCAATGGTCCGAACGG
>CAIRNW010000076.1 GCA_903879995.1 uncultured Bacteroidota bacterium | reverse complement strand
TCGTTGATTTTCACGTAAGCACCTGTTGGAACAGTACCTACAATCAACATTTCTGGTGTAATAGCAGTCTGATTACAAACAGTACTTGTGTTAGAAAGCCTAACCTCAAGACTAGTTACACAAGAAGCTCCCTGTGCACTCATCTGCTGTGTGCTCGCAAACAAGGCTGCGACTGCAAGCAGGGTAATCCCCGCGAGTCTAGCTAGCTTATTTGTAAGCGGTGAAAAAATTGAGTTGAATTGACTCATTTGATTACAATTTGTTAAAAATTAAAAAAAATATACAAAACTAGGTCCTTTCATGCTGGGCTCAACGCAAAAACCCTCAGTAGGTGAAGCACCTGCGAGGGAAAGAACATTGATTGTTTTTACTGTAAAGTAATTTCTTGTCATGGGATAGTCTATAAAACTCGTGCAATTTACATCTTATTATCTTTAAAAGTCAATGGCATTTATCCTAAAAACGAATATTAATAAAATTTTAACTAAAAATGAGCGCTATACTATCATTTTAATCGAACCTTAACACTTTTATACATGACAAAAGGGTCATTTGTCCGAAATCAAATAACCCTTTTGTCAAAGTTCATACCCTTTTACAATTTCCAGCCCTCTCTGAATCGGGGCAACAAAAGTTCGTTCGCTTCCTTATCTTTTTTGAATTTTTCTTTCTCCGGATTCCAGGTCAATGGTCGGCCTAATCGATAAGCGATATTGGCAATAGCGGAAACCGTATTACTCCTGTGCCCTATTTCAGCCGGACAAATTGGCTCCTTTCCCTGTTTGGCCGCATTAATCCAGTCGGCATAATGATCGTCAGAGGCATACAAACGCTGCTCTCCAGGCTGTATGGTCGCCGAAACAATGGAGGCAGGATTACTGTCCAGGTATCCTCGTGAAATATCCAGCGTACCTTTCTCTCCTATAAAACGTACGCCATTACCTCTGCCAAAGTCCTCATGTTTCATAACAATACCATTTTCATACACCATATTTAAACCTCTCACCGCCTTTGGGTCAGCAGGAGGAGTTAGCGAAACAGGTCCTGAATCGTCCATGCCTAATCCCCATTGGGCAATATCGAACATGTGCGCTCCCCAGTCGGAAAGAATACCGCCACCATATTCCCTGTATTTCCTCCAATTTGGGAATATATCTTTTTCAACGGGTGGAGATAATTCAGAGTGGAAAGGGCGGTATTCTGCAGGTCCAACCCAGCCTTCCCAGTTCAAGTAAGCGGGCAGGGTTTCCTGTCCTAAGTCGCAAGCGATGGCAGGATCACCGACATTGACAAGCACCTCTTTGATTGCCCCTACATAGCCATTACGAACCAACTCGCAGGCATGCCTGAAATTTTTCCAGGAACGCTGCATGCTCCCCGTTTGTAATACTACCTTATTCTCTTTAGCCGCATTAACCAGTGCTCTGCCCTCAGCAACCGTCCTCGTCAAAGGCTTTTCGCAATATATATGCTTTTTAGCCCTTGCGGCATCTATGGCCTGTTTAGCATGCCAATGATCGGGAGTAGCAATAATAACGCCGTCAATGGTGGCATCTGCCAATATGTCCCTGTAATCCGCTACATCTTTAAATCCGCCCAACGATTGATTTCCACCTGATTCGGCGTAAGCTTT
>CAIRNW010000075.1 GCA_903879995.1 uncultured Bacteroidota bacterium | reverse complement strand
GTTGTGACCTCTTTGAATTGCATCGTTGATTGCGTTTACTTCTGCATGTGCCTCTCCCCACTTTTCGTGACACCCCCTTCCTACTATTTCCCCCAAACTGTTTACTAAAATTGCCCCAACTCTTGGATTGTCTCTAACAAGATGCGGTTCTATTTGTTTAGCTAATGTTATGGTTTCTTTTAAATACTCAGTTTGGCTATTGTTATTCATAACTTTGCGCTCCAAAATTAATGTATATCTATGTTTACCGGTCTTGTTGATATAGCAACCCTCAGTAATTTAACGCAGGACCAAAACGGGTATCAACTCTCTGTAGTTGCACCTTCGCTTGCCGGATTATGCAATAAAGGTGATAGTGTTGCAATTGACGGGATCTGTTTAACAGTAGTTGAACAACGGGACGACCAACTATTATTTTACGTTTCTCCTGAGACTATACAACGAACTGCTTTGCTGAACTATAAAAATGGACAATCCGTAAATGTTGAATTACCGCTACGTCCAACAGACCGACTTGGAGGACACTATGTTTTAGGACATGTGGATTGCACAGGCAGTGTTAAAACAATACAGGCCACTGCTACCAGCTGGTTCTTTACCATCGAAATTCCCGAACCATTTATTAAGTATGTTGTTTACAAAGGATCAATAGCTGTGAATGGTATTAGCCTAACGGTGAACAAAATACAGAATACCGAAATTGAATTATGTATAATACCTGTAACGCTGGAAAAAACAAATCTCTCACATTTACAATCTGGTGATTTGGTAAATATTGAAGTAGACATTTTATCAAAATATACAGCCAACCTACTACCCAATCAGGGTTAATCTCTTTGATACAGTCGAGCAAGCACTAACTCAATTTGCAGCCGGAAAGCCTATTGTAGTCGTGGATGATGAGGGGCGTGAAAATGAAGGTGATATTATTATTCCGGCAAGTATGGCCACTTCTGCATTAGTTAACTTCTGTGTCCAAGAAGGACGTGGATTACTTTGTGTAGCAATAGATGAAAGTATTGCAAACCGTTTGGACCTTAGAAAGGTTAGATCAAATCACAAGGATCACTTTCATACTGCTTTTTTGGATTCCATTGATGCAACTGCTACACATGGTGTATCTACTGGGATCTCCGCATCAGATCGTGCCACTACTGCACGGTTACTCGCGAACGAAAATAGCACCTCTGCTGATTTTTCAACACCCGGACATTTATTCCCTTTGTTAGCTGTTTCGGGTGGTGTGTTGGTCAGAAACGGGCACACGGAAGCCGGAGTAGATTTGTGTAAACTTGCAGGCTTGCCACCCGCGGCTTTGATTTGTGAAATTCTTGATAAGGACGGAACCATGTTGCGCAGAGGGGGTTTACGCAATTTTGCCGATCAGCATCAATTATCAATCATTAGCATTGCACAATTGCAACGCTACAGACGTGAACTTGAAGTTTGTTGTATTTCCGTTTCCACCGCTTCTCTTCCTACAAAGTATGGTGATTTTACTATTGAAGTTTTTCGTAACCGGTTTACAGGAGTAGAACACACACTGCTATCAAATAAGTCAAATCTCTCCAAAACCCCTCTTATTCGATTGCATAGTGAGTGTTTAACTGGCGATGTGTTGGGCAGTGCAAGATGTGATTGCGGATCTCAATTAAAATTTGCTCTACGTGCTATTCAGCAGCATGGACATGGATATTTAATTTATGTGCGTGGACATGAAGGAAGAGGTATTGGACTCACTGCAAAAATTGCCGCTTATGCGTTGCAAGAAGAAGGAATGAACACCTACGAAGCGAATCAAGCATTGGGTTATCATCCGGAGCAGCGCGATTTTTCAGATGCAATTGAAATCCTGAAAAAATTACAACTCCCCTCTTTCACGCTGTTGACCAATAATCCTTACAAGATTAATTTACTTCGTGAGGCGTCTTTTGATTTTGAGATAGAACCCATTCAAACTACGCCCACACCACAAAATCGAAAGTATCTCTCAGATAAGGCATCCATCGGTGCTCACTCCATATCTCTAGATCTATGATTGCAATTGTAAAATCAAATTTTAATCAAGAAGTAACTGATGCATTACTAAAGGGATGTGTCGATTGTTTAAATGAGACATCAACCGCTTTTGAATTATTTGAAGTGCCCGGTGCGGTTGAAACAGTTGGGTTTTCCAATAAATTAGTTGCAGCAAAAAAGTATGC
>CAIRNW010000074.1 GCA_903879995.1 uncultured Bacteroidota bacterium | reverse complement strand
GCTTTTTTCCAGAGGCGTGCCCGTTGTGCTACGCCAAATCGATGTTGTTCGTCTATCACAACCAATCCCAGCTTTTTAAATTGCACCGTTTCTTCAATCAAGGCATGCGTACCTACCAACAATGAAAGCGATCCTTCCTCGAGCGCTGCTAATAACTTTTTACGCTCGGCCGTTTTAGTAGAACCGGTTAATAAAGCAACGGATAAGCCGATAGTAGACAGCGAAGTTTGGATAGAAGCAAAATGTTGTTGCGCCAAAATTTCAGTGGGCGCCATGATACATGCCTGATATCCATTATCCACGGCTAATAACATAGCCAGTAACGCCACGATAGTTTTACCACTTCCCACATCCCCCTGAAGCAATCGATTCATTTGTCTACCCTTTGCTGTATCGGTTCGAATTTCTTTCAAGACTCGTTTTTGTGCACCCGTCAATTCAAAAGGCAAGCATGTAGAATAGTAACGATTGAATGCATCCCCCACTTTTTCAAACACTACACCCGCAGACTGATGATGTCGTTGCGCACGAACCAATTGCATCCGAAGCTGTGCAACAAAAAATTCTTCAAACTTCAATCGTTTCAAAGCTTGCGCCGCTTTTTCTGCATTAGCTGGAAAGTGAATTTGTTGATATGCCTCTAGTCTTCCCAGTAAGCGCAGTTCCTTAGTTTGTGACAAAGAGAACAGTTCTGGTAAAACAGCAGGTGATAGTTGAGTAATCAGCATTTGTGTCAACTTGGCTAATTGTCTACCACCCAATCCCCTTGCTTTGAGTTTTTCAGTGGTTGGGTAAACAGGCTCCAGATAATTTTTTTCCATGGGTTGTGCCGAGTCAATTCGCTCAACCTCTGGATGAACAAACTGAGGACGACCATTGAAAAACCCCAATCGCCCAAATACCAAATAAGACTGACCAGGTATAATAGTTTTTTGAATCCAGTTGATTCCTTTAAACCAGGTAAGTTCCATGATTCCGGTCTTGTCCTTGAATTGTGCTACCAATCGCTTCCCGGCACGCTGTCCTAAAATTTCCACTTGTAATACGACTCCCGCCACCTGCGCAAAATCTGCTTCTTGTGTCAATTCACTAATAACACTAACCCTGGTTCTATCAATATGTCTGAAAGGGAAATGATTTAATAAATCTTCATAGGTAAATATGCCCAGCTCTTTTTTAAGCAGGTCTGCACGTAAAGGACCTACTCCTTTTAAATACTCAATGGGATTTTGCAGAAAACCGATTGCCACTATGCTTGATTATTTAAATAGCACTGTTATCAACTCACTTTCCGATACAAAACTTACTGAAAATAAAATCAAGTTGTTCCTCGTTTGTGATTTCTCCAGTAATCTCGCCCAGGTACTGCAAACATCTTCTTATTTCCAAGGCCACTAAATCACTAGCCAGCCCCTCCTCGATTCCCTTTTTTGTATCCGCTAAGGCCAGGGCCACTTGCAGTAAGGCCTGATAATGCCGCTCATTTGTTACCACAATATTTTCATGTAACAATTGACCACTGAGTACCTCCTGCACCATGGCTTTTTGAAGTGCATCCACATTTGTTTTGTCCTTAGCCGCAATGAGGAGGGGAACCACTGGCAACTGAGAAGAATGTTGGTCCAATAATGGTACACTGGCTAAATCAATTTTATTGCCGACAAGCAAAAAACGGAGCCCCTGTTCTGCGGCTCCCTTCGCCCACTGCTTTACCTCTTTGACAGGATCGGCCACATCAAATAAATAAAGTACCAGATCAGCCGCTCTCATTTTTTCATAGCTTCTTTCAATACCCACTTGCTCAATTTGATCAACCGTATTTGCACGAAGACCGGCTGTATCAATTAATCTAAATAAAATACCCTCGATATTTATTACTTCCTCAATGGTATCTCTTGTAGTACCGGCAATTTCACTAACAATTGCTCTATTTTCATTCAGCAAACTATTCAGTAAGGTGCTTTTGCCTGCATTAGGTTTGCCCACTATTGCAACACTCACTCCATTTTTAATCACATTACCCAACTTAAATGAACTTAGCAAAGCTTGTGTAGTAGTAGCAAGACGATTCAATAACTCCTTCAGTTGTGTACGATCCGCAAATGTTACATCCTCCTGTGAAAAATCAAGCTCCAACTCCAAGAGCGACGAAAACTGAATGAGCTGCTCACGAAGTTGTTTCAATTCAGCTGAAAAACCACCACGCAAACCTTGTAAGGCAGCACGCTGTGCGGCTTCAGTTCCTGAAGCAATCAGATCAGCAACTGCCTCTGCTTGTGTCAGATCAAGCTTCCCTTTTAAAAATGCACGTTGCGTAAACTCACCGGGGCGGGCTAACCGCGCTCCGAACCGAACTATAGTATCAACGATCTGTCTTTGTACAAAGGGTGAACCATGACAGCTGATCTCTACCACATCTTCACCTGTGTAAGACCGTGGAGATTTGAAAAGTGTTACTACAACTTCATCCAACACTTTATTATCTACATGTAATAAGCCAACATGTACCGTATGAGTGGATTGTGATACTAAATCTTTAGACGGGAACATAGCATCGACAATTGGTAGCGCCTGCTTTCCACTGATACGAATAACCCCAATGGCTCCGACTCCTGGAGGTGTGGCTAAGGCTACAATAGTATCATCCCAACCCGATAACTGATGCATGGCACAAAATTAACATAAAGCCCTTGGGGGGTATAAAAAAATGTCCCCTCACTGGGAGGGGACACATAAAGCAAATCGTTAGAGATTATTCAGCCTCTACTCGGAAGGTAATCGGTTGTTTACGATACGCCTTTACTTGGCGTCCGTTTTGAATAGCGGGATTCCATTTGGGACCTTTGCGAATGACACGCATAGCCTCCTCTTCCATTCCATAACCATGATTGGTTAAAGAACGAACGTCAGAAATATTTCCCTCCTTGTCCACTACAAACTGTACTACTACAGTATAGGTACCTTCAGGAGCTCCATTGTCAGTGGCAACCTGTCCATTGGCATTGCGCTCCAGATACTGGCGCCATTTGCTGTCTCCACCTGGGAAACTAGCCTCAATTTCCACCTTATCAAAGATCTTATTGTCGTCGATTTTCTCTTCAACAATTTGACGGCCCTGGTCAATATCAACCGGAGCAGCTAATCCTTCGTCTTTGATACCTTCCACGTTTACCACATCAATTTTAGCTTCCTTTAGTTCCTCTTGTGGTGGTGGTGGCTTTTCAACTTCTTCGTCTTTTTTAATTACGGGAGGAGTGAATTGCTTCATTTCCACCTTGGGTGGTTCTTGTTTGGGAGGCGGTGGTGGAGGAGGCGGCGGGGGTTCTTTTTCCTCTTGCTTCACATCCTGTAAAGTCATTTCATTGATCTTTACTTTGGAATCACCCCTATCACCCAGGGTTTGATTTAGGAAAGAGATCAGCAGGATTGCTCCGGCAATTGAAGCCGTAATAATCAAAGCACGCTTGACTCTTTCATTGTAGGTTTTACGCAAATAGTAGGCACCATATTCTTTATTTCGTCCTTCGAATATGATATCCAGCAAATCTGCGGATAGTATTTTGTTGACTTCCATGCTCGCTGTTTTGTCGTTAACTATTTGATGCCGTTGGATTCTTCTGTCTTCTTAATGAGTTCGTATTCTACATCGGCAATTTTTACCATTGCATACGTACGAACCTGATTAATGGTCATTTCGTCCAACATATCTACTGTATTTCGATAGGTGGCATCATCGCTGGGTTTAATAATTACCACAAAATCCTTGTCAGCACAATTGCTAACGGGTTTCCCTTCTGCTTTGGCTTTTGCCTCACAGGCAGGATCAGGACGCTGGTAATAACGATCCATCACTTCTTTCTTCTTGTTGATAATGATGTCTCTTATACCCTTGAACGTGGTTTGCTTGAAATTATTACCTGTGGCATCCACCACTAGTTTTCCCTCATAATAATATACCTGATCGGCCTTGCCAAGCATGATGGTCAATACAGAGGATTCTTTTACCTCGGTTTGATCCTCCTGCTTTTTAATATCCTTAGGCATGTTCAGGTCCAAGGTAGTGGGCGAGCTCATGGTAGCGGTGAAAACGAAAAAGGTAATCAACAAAAAGCCAAGGTCCACCATGGGGGTCATATCCACACGGGTAGAAAGTTTTTTTGCTTTCTTGACGCCTGGGCCTTTTTTGCCACCTTGTTCCGCACCGGTATCTATACTTGCCATAATTAAGTGTCGTTAGTGGTTATAATGTTATTTCTTGGTTTGCTCGGCCTTGTACAATTCAGTTCCTGGAGGAACATCGTCAAGGGAAGTAACCAGGTTGTACTTGAACTCCTCATTCTTTTTCAATGCATATACAACAGCCGCAAAAGTGGGATACTTGGAAAGCCCATCACCTTTGATCAGGTAATTCAGCTTTTCACCGGCAAAAGCCGCTTTTGCTTCTTTGATCCACCAGACAAGCTGGTTATTTAATGTATCTGCAACAGGTATACCGGGTTGTTTGATCTTGGCTTGGTCGCGAAAATCAGTAGCCAGTAACTGCTTGAGGTTGGCAAAGTCTACTCCTACCAGAAATGTCTTTCTGAAATTGGCCATTTCAGCAGGACTCAATCCTAGGTTTTGACTAGTATTTAATCCTTGGATGATCGCATCATATTTAGAAGGATCACGATCAGACAATACGGTAAAGTACACTTTGTTAGAAGAGTCAATTGTGATCATCACAGCATTATTCTCAGGAAGTTTCTGAGAAAGCACCGAGCCAGGCGTAGTAATTTCTACAGGCTCAGGTGGCTTGAATTTGGTGGCCATGATGAAAAAGGAAAGGATCAGAAACGCGATATCCACAAACGGGGTCATATCGGTATCCGTACTTCTCCGGGGTATCTTGGCACTGGGCATGATGAATTAGTTTTTTCGTGAAGAATCAGTTACACACTTGGTTGTGGTGTTGCTTACTTATATAAAGAAGCAAAACTTTGAGTCAATGTGAAACCAGATTCATCAATACCGTGCGTGATTGAATCGATCTTTGTAGTGAACACGTTATAAAGAATCAACGCAATAGCAGAAGTACCAATACCCAAGGCTGTGTTATAAAGGGCCTCAGAGATACCTACTGCTAGGTCAGCAGCCGCACCTCCACCGCCTTCTTCACCCAGGGCAGCAAATGAACGAATCATACCCAATACTGTTCCCAAAAGGGCAATCAGGGTACCCACAGAAGTAATGGTAGATAGGAACACCAGGTTCTTCTGCATCAT
>CAIRNW010000073.1 GCA_903879995.1 uncultured Bacteroidota bacterium | reverse complement strand
GGTTGGTCATTTAACATAGCAGGGTTAAAGTAAACCAGCGTAATCAGAATGGCATCATATACAAAATGGGCAAGAATTGCTACCCATAAGCTGCCACTATACCAATAGATAGCCCCTAACAGAATCCCTAATGCCAAGCGGGGAAAGAAGCCATAAAACTGCATATGTAAGGCCGCAAATAAAAATGCAGAAAAAATGATCGCAGGCCAGGCCTGTCCAAACTGTCTTACAAAGATGCGTTGTACTACCCCACGAAATAATAATTCTTCACCTACGGCTGCCAAGCCTGCTACAAAAAATAAATTCAGTAAAAGATCTTTGATCGTATGACGAGATAGTAATGCTTTTACCGTTTCATTAGCCTCATCTTCTTTAGAGCGAATCCAATTGGTGAGTTCAGACGGAAATTCAATAGCGCGATTGATCTCTCCTAACCATTGCACCATGGGAAGAGCAATTAAAATAGCAACGGTACCTACCAACCAAAAACCCGGATAATTTGGCTTTCTTAACCCGAGATAGGAAGAAGTCGATTGCGTAGTGAAGTATTTTCCTGCAAACCAACTGGGAATTAAAAAAAGTCCAATAAACTGAACCGCCTGCATTCCTCGAATAAAGAAAGGAAGCCAGGGATGTTTTGGATCGATCGTATCTAAAGCACCAACTTGCTCCAGGGATATACCCGTAATAATTGTCAACGCGTAGGTGCCGAGCAACCCGATCACAAAAAAACTAAAGAGTGAAAGGCTGAGTAATAAAAAAAACTGTTGCCCTGCTGTTTTGTACTGAAAAAGTCCCTTCATGAATCCGTGGCTGTTTAGGTTGTAAATTTGTGCTTTCTTACTGAATTACGGAATAATCAAAAATAGGTAAAACCCAACGATGGTCAGAATTGGCTCTACGACCTTACCCGACTTTCCACTCTTGCTGGCACCCATGGAGGATGTGAGTGATCCGCCATTCCGTGCTGTTTGTAAGGATAATGGAGCAGATCTGATGTATACCGAATTTATTTCGTCAGAAGGATTGATTCGAGATGCTATCAAAAGCAGGAAAAAGCTGGACATTTTTGATTACGAACGCCCAATTGGAATTCAAATTTTTGGAGGGGATGAAGAAAGCCTGGCCTTGGCTGCCAAAATTGTAGAAGTAACTCAACCTGACTTACTCGATATAAATTTTGGTTGCCCGGTCAAAAAAGTAGCCATGAAAGGAGCCGGTGCCGGAGTATTGCGTGATATAGATTTGATGGTACGATTAACAGAAGCTGTTGTGAAATCTACTTCCTTACCCGTTACTGTTAAAACACGTTTAGGGTGGGATCACGATAGCAAAAACATTGAGGAAGTAGCGGAACGTTTACAAGATGTAGGAATTCAGGCATTGGCTATTCACGGAAGAACAAGAATGCAACTTTACAAAGGAGAGGCCGACTGGACACTGATTGGTAAAGTCAAAAATAATCCTCGCATTAAAATACCCATTTTTGGAAATGGCGATATCGATTCGCCCGAAAAAGCATTGGCCTACAAGAATCGATATGGAGTAGATGGGATCATGATTGGAAGAGCTGCTATTGGTTATCCTTGGATTTTTCGTGAGATCAAACATTTTTTTGAAACCGGGCAACACTTAAATCCACCTAGCGTAGAAGAAAGAGTAGCAGTATGCCGCAAACATTTGCGTCGCTCCATTGAATGGAAAAATCCGGTAGTGGGTGTCAACGAAATGAGAAGGCATTATGCAAATTATCTCAAGGGACTCCCAAATATCAAAGAATTCCGCAACCAACTAGTTACTTTAAAAACAGAAGAAGAAATTAACGCGGTGCTGGACCAGGTTGCGAGTACCTATGCCGGTTACCAATTTGAGAAAACATCGATTGAATTGATCAACTACCATCAGCATTGTCCTGTTAATTAAGGAGCAATCGCTTTGATCAATCGAGGATCAAGCGGAGACACCGAGGGGTCCATATAATGCGTTAATCTCCCTTGTTCGTCAATTAAATATTTAGAAAAATTCCAAACGGGCTCCTGCTTATTCCATCCATTTTTTGCAGGATCAGTGAGCCATTGGTATACGGGATGCTGATTGATCCCTTTTTTTACATCCGCTTTTTGAAACAAGGGAAACGTAACTCCATAATTCACCTGACAAAAAGAAGCAATATCCTGTTCGTTCCCCTTTTCCTGTTCTTTAAATTGATTGCATGGAAACCCAAGAATTACTAAGCGATCAGCATATTGTGTATGTAAACTTTGTAGTTCTGCATACTGCGCCGTGTACCCACAATCACTGGCGGTGTTCACAATCAATACTTTTTTTCCTTGTAAACCAGACCAATCAAACGATGCTCCATTAAGGCCCATTGCCTGGAGTGAATAAAAAGAAACAGGAGGAGGTGTGGGCGCTTGTACAATAAACTGCGTGTTTTTATTCCCTGCTTTAGTAAGCCAAAGCAAAGCAGGATAAAAAGTTTTTAATAATTGTTGCCGAATAGTCATTGCACGATTATTGCGGTTCTGCCAGAAAAAATAAAAGATGCCCGCCAGAAGCGCAACGCCTAACACTGTTTTAAAAGGAAACCGCTTGTTCATCCTATTAGTTTTTTAAATAAGCCCAATTTACCCCGGAAGGGCGGATACTTAATTGAAGGGTCCGGCCAGGTGGGTGTTCTTAGTACACTTTTCTTGTGGCTAAACGTATCGAATGAATATTTACCATGATAGGCGCCTACCCCGCTGGTTCCTCTTCCACCAAAGGGAAGTCGGTGATTCAATAAATGAAATACCGAATTATTGACACAAGCACCGCCGGCAGGAATACGTTGTAACCATTGCTTTTCTTTTTCCTTGCTTTCTGTATAAACATAGAATGCAAGAGGATCGGGATTACGTGCTATAATGGAACAAGCTTCTTCAAAGGAGTTATAAGAAAGAATTGGTAGTAAGGGTCCAAAAATTTCTTCCTGCATCAATGGAGAATCCAGTTTCACATCCGTCAATAAAGTAGGAGCTATATAACGCGTATCTCGATTATAAGTACCGCCAGCCAGCACGGTTCCCATCGATAGATAATTGACAAGCCGATCAAATTGACGAGTATTGATAATTCGACCGTAATGTCCACACTGCGATGGATCTGCTGAAAAAAACTGTTCCATTACTTTTTGCAATGCAGCAATAAACCGATCCCGTACGGACGCGTGTACTAAAATATAATCTGGTGCAACACAAATTTGTCCGGCATTATTCCATTTTGCCAATGCAATTCGTTTAGCGGCAACTTCAATGGAGGCATCCTCCTCTACCACACAAGGGCTTTTTCCACCAAGCTCCAGTGTAACTGGCGTTAATTTATCTGCAGCCATACGATAAATAATTCGTCCTACTGCAGTACTGCCGGTATAAAACACATGATCAAATCGGAATGAATCCATTAACGAGGGCACTACAGTAGCGCCGTCTCCCTCTGTGAGATAAACATAGGAGGACTCAAACACTGACTCCACAATTTTTTTCATAACTGCAGCCGTAGCCGGAGCAAATTCACTGGGCTTTAATACTACACAATTACCAGCAGCAATAGCGCCTACCAGTGGATTGAATAAAAGTTGAAAAGGATAATTCCAAGGTGCAATGATCAAAACCACACCCAGTGGCTCAGCCATGATACGGCTGGAGGAAGGAAGGTTAAGTAGATTAGTACGAACCGTTTGGGGTTGTACCCACTGATCAAGCTTTTTGAGTGCCAAATTAATTTCAGCAACAACCAGTCCGGTTTCTGCTACCCACACTTCCTCGGGACTCTTATGTAGATCCTGATGCAGCGCTTCATTAATGGCATGCTCGTGTTGCAGTATTGCATCACGCAATAGACGTAACTGTTGTTTTCTAAATTCAACGGAATGCGTTACACCAGATGCAAAATAATCCCGCATCTTTGTTAGCGTTGGGACGTAGTCCATGTCTAAAATTTGAACCAAGTTAGGAAAACCTCCACTATGGATGATGCACATTTCATGAAGCTGGCGCTGCAAGAAGCAAAAAAAGCAATGGAAGAGGAAGAAGTTCCTGTTGGTGCCGTTGTAGTACAAGAAGGAAAAGTGATTGCAAGAGGACATAATATGACGGAGCGCCTTCAAGATCCTACGGCCCATGCAGAAATGATTGCCCTCACGGCTGCTTTTAATGCCCTGGGTAGCAAATACCTGCCAGAGGCTACTCTTTATGTGACAGTAGAACCCTGCCCCATGTGTGCCGGCGCTCTTTATTGGAGTAAAATTGGACGTGTGGTGTATGGAACAGCCGACGAAAAAAACGGATATAAACGACTCGTGGGGTCAAACTGGGCACTGCATCCTCAAACCAAATTGTCTTTTGGTTGCTGTGCAGATGAAGCCGCACAATTAATGAAGGATTTTTTTAAAGCCCGCCGTTGACCCACCAGTCTGTCGTAAATTTGCTATTCTAAAATCAAAAACATGCCTTTTACTTTAGCTCCTCTTCCTTACGCCCACGAAGCACTGGAACCACACATTGATACACTGACCATGCAAATTCATCATGGGAAACATCATCAGGCTTATGTCGATAATCTAAATAAAGCAATTGCCGGTACCCCCCATGAGAATAAATCAATTGAACAATTAGTAAAAGAAGCAGGTAGTATTTCTCCTGCTGTTCGTAATAACGGAGGTGGGCACTGGAATCACAGTTTCTTTTGGGAGAGCTTGGCACCACAAGCAGGTGGTGAGCCCTCTGGTAAATTAGGAGAGGCTATCCAAGCCACATTTGGATCCTACGCATCATTTCAGGAAAAATTTGCTGCTGCCGGCATGACACGTTTTGGAAGTGGTTGGGCTTGGTTGATTGTAAAAGAAGGAAAACTGGAAATCTGCTCTACTCCTAACCAGGACAATCCACTTATGGATATTGCTGAAGTGAAAGGAACTCCAATATTAGGCGTTGACGTTTGGGAACATGCCTATTATTTAAAATATCAGAATAGAAGAGCTGATTATTTGGGTGCCTTTTGGAATGTAATCAATTGGAATACCATTGCTGCGCGTTTCGAAAAAGCACTGTAAGAATCTACATTAAGGAACTGGATCATAGCCGCTGCTCCCCCAAGGATGACAGCGGCTAATTCTTTTTATGGCTAACCCCAGTCCTTTCCAAACTCCATGTTTTTGTAATGCTTCTGCTGCATAGTGCGAACAAGTGGGCGTAAATCTGCACTTAGGGCCCAGCCAGGGGGAAATTACCCACTGGTATATACGAATGAGTACCATAAAAGGGAATATCAAAATTCTTTTTATCATACAGGCAGTTTGCCAAGATTAGATTTTATTTTAAGAAGTGCTTTTTCTACAGCCTGAAACAATTCCTTAAAATCAGTAAAATCTTTTGCCGTGTAAATAAAAAAAAGATCCAACCCTGTTGTGGCTGTATCAAGGGAAGAAAGAATTTGTTTTTGTAAGCGATACGCCTCCCGGAGCTGACGTTTGATGCGATTGCGATCTACTGCATTTTTAAATAATCGAGCTGAAACGCCTACACCCGCACGAATGTCTGCTTGCTGAACCGGTTTATAGAAAACGCGTATCATCCCCACATTAAAGCGCTGTCCCTCTTTAAAAAGCTGATCGATGGACTTTCGGCTTTTTAAACGCTCTGCTTTACCATATGTATTACGGACCATGCTATAGAAATAAAAAAAGCTCCGGATTTTCCGGAGCTATAAAGTTATCAAAACCTCGGAGGAGGTTCTATTATTTCAATTTACTCTCGTCAGACACGGTTAGCTTTTTACGACCTTTTGCACGACGACTAGCTAACACTTTACGACCATTAGCGGTTTGCATACGCTTACGAAATCCGTGAACTGTTTTACGGCGTTTGCGATGCGGTTGGAATGTACGTTTCATAGTATTCTTAATTTTTCACGTTTGATGAAAGATGAATCGGGAGAACGATTCTGATTTCCATTTTCTTGCGGCAGGTCACCACACCCGACGCTTTGTGAAAGGACGGCAAAGGTAAGGCTTTCAGGGGAGGAGAAAAAGAAAAATAAGATCTTATTAATCAGCGATTTAACTTCTAACAGGCAAAAGTTGAACCTCCTTGGAGCTAACCGGGGCTCCAAAAAAATGGGCCGCTTGTTGATCAAAAGCAGCGGTACTATCCGTAGTGTTAAATGTAAGGGTGGCCTGTTTGGTACAACGATTGGCTATTTCAGGATGTCTGTTGAGATATTCAACCAGACTGGTTGCTACAATTTTGCCCTGAGAAAGTAACTGTACGTTGGGAGGAAGGTATTGTCTGATTTTTTGCTCCAACAAAGGGTAATGTGTACAGGCCAATAATAAAAGATCGATAGCCGGATCTTTTTTAAAAATGGCATCGAGGTGCTTTTTTACAAAATAATCCGCACCGGGTCCTTCTTGTTCGTTATTCTCAATCAAGGGCACCCACATTGGACAAGCCTCTTGATAAACTTTTAAATGCGGATAAAATTTCTCGATTTCAATGGGATAAGACTGTGATTGAACAGTTCCTTCGGTAGCTAGTATACCTACCGCTCCTGACTTAGTGTATTGTCCCAATACTTCAGTAGTGGGTCGGATTACACCAAGGACTCGGTTTGCTGGAGCCATTTGTGCCAGATCTTTTTGCTGAATTGTGCGCAGTGCTTTGGCCGATGCTGTATTGCACGCTAGTATTACCAAGGGACAGCCTTGATCAAAAAACCACTGCACCGCTTCAAGGGTATATTGATGTACGGCCTCGTAAGATCTATTGCCATAGGGCGAACGGGCGCTGTCTCCTAAATAGCAAAAATCATATTGTGGCAGTTGCTGCACTAAACTTCGAAGTACAGTCAGTCCTCCAAAGCCAGAGTCGAATACGCCAATTGGTCCTATAGAAGTTGAAAGCGGCTGCAGCATAGTACAAATGTATGCACCGAAAAGTAAAGCGCCCGATCCAAAGGATCGGGCGCCACAATCTATGTTCAAAAAGTTTACTTAGCGGCAGGGGCTGCAGGAGCCTTCGGCAAAGTCAATTTCAACTTTGCAGCTACGGCGGCAATCATATCGTCCGCATCCGGAGCAACCAATAATGTTTCCTTGTTCATCACATGTGTATACCCCTTTTCCTTAGCTACAGCACGGATGGCATCATAAATTTTTCTGTAAAGTGGCGCCAGCAATTCATTTTGCTTTGCTTCCATAGCCTGGTTTACAATTTGCTGCCAATTCTGAATGGTGTTGATCAATTGGGGCAGCTCCTCTTCCAGTTGCTTCTTTACCGCAGCTGGTGGGGGCTTTAGGGTGTCTTTGTACACACTATCCTTGTACTGATAAGTCTGAATCAATGAAGCATACTGAGGATTGATCGAATCCTGCTGGTAGCGAGTAAGGATAGAATCAAATTTGCTGATTTCAGGCATTAAAGAGAGCACATTCTCTACATTAATATAGCCAACCTTGATCTGCGCCTGGGAAGCATTTGTGAACCCGAGCAAACCAATCAACGCAATAATCGCAACGTACTTTTTCATGTTTTGGTTTTTATAAATAGAAGTTTATTTTATCGTATTCCTAATTCTCTAAGCACCTCCTCACTTTTATCAAGTTTGGGGTCGGCAAATATAATGGTAATTCCCTCACTTTTGTCGAGGACAAAGTCATAGCCCCGGCTAGCCGCCAGTTTTTGAATTGCATTGTACACTTTGTCCTGTACCGGCTTTACCAGTTCTTGTCTTTTCCGAAACAGATCGCCTTCAAAACCAAAACGTTTGCGTTGTAAATCACGCAACTCTTTTTCTTTATTAAAAAGTTGATCTTCTTTTCTTTTCTTTAGTTCGGCCGTTAGCATTACCTGTTCTGCATCAAACTCACGATACAAGCGATCCAATGAAGATTGCATACTATCGATTTGTTTTTGCCAGGTTGCGGCCATCACATCCAACTGTTGCTGCGCCGTTCTGTATTCAGGCATTTTGTCTAAAATATAGCGTGTATCAACCACGGCATATTTCTGTGCAGCACCAAAAAGTGCAGTGATCAGAAAACCGAATACCAATAAACTTTTTTTCATACTCTAGATTTATTCAGGTTCGAATCCTAGCATAAAGGTGAAACGAGAAATTCCTTTCAAACCATTAGACTGACCGGGTATGGCGCGATCTAAACCAATTCCGTAGTCAAACCCAAGCAGACCAAACATGGGAAGGAAAAAGCGCATACCCACTCCCACACTACGACGTAAACGAAATGGATTATAATCTTTGTAATTATACCATCCATTAGCGGCTTCAAAAAAGCTTAACGCATAGATTGTACTGCTGGGGTTGGTCACCAAAGGAAAGCGCGCCTCTAACTGATATTTATTAAATATGGTAAAGAACTGGCTGGCACTTTGCTGGTCAGGATTAATAGTTGGATCGGAAGTTTGATAAACCGGATAACCACGATGTGCAACAATATCATAACCCAATAAACCAAAGTTGTTGGTCAAGCCTGCATCACCCACCTGAAAACGCTCGAAAGGAGAATAAGGTAAGTCAGGATTATAGCGCCCCATAAATCCATACTTAGCAGCCAACTTCACTACAAACTGACGATTTTTTTCTGCACCCAATGGTTTTCCAATTGGAACATACCATTCTGCGTTGAAACGCCACTTATGATATTCTGGTCTGCGATAAGCATTGTAACCACTTCCCACATTGCCTAATAAGGAGTAAGGTGGTGTTAACTGAACACTGGCCAAAAAATTAGATCCACTGGTTGGGAAAATAGGATTGAATACGGAAGAACGTTGTAAGGCAACTTTAACACTGACGTTGTTGGAAGTTCCGGATGTAAAGTCAGCACTGAATATGGGATAGTTCGCAAGTTTGTAGCGTGTGTAATTGAACGTGAGTACCAGATTAAAATAATCATCAGGCCACTTCAATTGTTTTCCAAATGCAACAGAAAAACCACTTGTGCTGAGGTAATTTGTATCAGAGCGAGCCTTGTCGATACGACCCGTAAATGGATCAAATGCGTTGGAGAAACGACTGCTGTTGAAACCAAGTGTCAGCGAATTTCTTTTCTTTCCTCCTAACCAAGGTTCTGTAAAAGAAGCACTATATGAACGATAAGCACGACCATTGGATTGCAGACGT
>CAIRNW010000072.1 GCA_903879995.1 uncultured Bacteroidota bacterium | reverse complement strand
TGGTAGGTTTTGTCAAGCTGCTGAACGGTTAAAAAAGGCATCCGTCGAAAATAAAGCATAGTTTTTGATCTAACTTTTCTGTTTTTAAACTGTTATCATCACATGGAAAAATTTACAATCGATCAAATCAAAACTTGGGATCGGTTTTACCGTGGAAACTTCATTAATTCCCTCAGTGGGTTTAAAAGTGTAAGCCTAATTGGAACAGCAAATTCGGAAGGAATTCCCAATCTTGCTATTTTCAGCAATATTGTACACTTAGGTGCTGATCCTGCCTTGATTGGTTTTATAAATCGCCCCATAGAGGCGGCTCCTCACACGCTAGAAAATATACGAGACACCAAATCCTATACAATCAATCATATCCATTTTGATATTTATAAACAAGCTCACCAAACCAGTGCTAAATACCCAAAGGGCTGCAGTGAATTTGAGAAAACCGGATTAACACCAATCTGGCAAACGCCCATTCATAGTCCCTTTGTAGCCGAAAGCAGAATCCGTTATGCACTTCAACTAGAGGAGATCATTCCAATTCGTCAGAACAATACTTTTTTTGTAATTGGGTCAATTACACATGTATTTTTAGATAAAGCGCTACTGGACAAAGATGGTTTTATTAACATAGATCAAGCCAACAGCCTTACCTCACTTGGTATCGACGGATATTACCGGACTGAAATAATCAGCAGGCTACCTTACGCAAAAGCAAATTCCAATTAAAGTCTTCCCTGGATATCCAAATTTGACTCAATAGCTACCTGCTTTGCAACCTCATATCCAGCATCAGCATGACGAATAACTCCCATTCCCGGATCGTTTCGTAATACACGTGATAATCTCAACGCTGCTTCCGGTGTGCCATCTGCTACTATTACCATACCAGCGTGAATACTAAATCCCATTCCCACTCCACCACCATGATGTAAACTAACCCAACTTGCGCCACCGGCGGTGTTAACTAATGCATTTAAAATAGGCCAGTCTGCAACAGCATCACTCCCATCTAACATAGCTTCCGTTTCTCTATTTGGGCTTGCAACACTTCCAGTATCCAGGTGATCTCTACCTATTACCAAGGGTGCTTTCACTTTTCCAGTTCGAACCAGTTCATTGAAGGCTTGACCCGCTAACTCACGCTCTCCCTGACCCAGCCAGCAAATACGTGCTGGCAGACCTTGAAAAGCAATCTTTTCTTTAGCCATTCGCATCCATCGGTTTAACCCTTTGTTTTTGGGGAACAGGGACAATATAACTTCATCGGTAACCGCAATATCAGCAGGATCGCCACTTAATGCAGCCCACCGAAAGGGTCCTTTCCCTTCACAAAATAAAGGACGTATATAGGCAGGAACAAAACCTGGGAATGCAAAACAGTCAATTGTGGAATTAGGCTCAAATTGCTGTTGATATTCTTTAGCTCTTGCTCTTATGTTGTTACCGTAATCAAATGTAATGGCGCCTTTTTTTTGTAATTGCACCATCAAACTAACATGATGATACATGGTCTGATAAGACAATTTTGTATACTGATCGGGGTTCGTATCCCGAAGCACCTTGGCCTGATCAGCCGATAAATTTTCAGGCCAATACCCTATGAGGGGATCATGAGCACTTGTTTGATCCGTTAGCGTGTCTGGGATAATATTCCGCGCTAATAATCGTACTAATAAATCCACAGCATTACAAAGTACTCCTATACTTTTTGCCTCCCCATTTTTCTTGTACTCTAATGCCTGATCGATTGCCTGATCGATGTCTGTAAATTTTTCATCCAAATACCTAGTTTGGATACGTTTATCAATTCGCCACTCTTCAACTTCGGCTATCAAAGCCACCCCTTCATTCATGGTAATAGCTAAGGGCTGCGCGCCCCCCATTCCTCCTAATCCCGCAGTAACATTGAGTGTACCTTTCAGTGAACCGCCAAAATGTTTTTCCGCTGCCGCAGCGTATGTTTCGTAAGTCCCTTGCACGATACCTTGAGAGCCGATATAAATCCAACTACCGGCTGTCATTTGTCCATACATCATCAAACCCTTTCTCTCCAACTCCTCAAAATGTTGCCAATTGGCCCAATTTGGAACTAATTGCGAATTACTAATCAACACGCGCGGGGCATCTGCATGTGTTTTTAGGATAGCAACGGGCTTGCCGCTTTGTATCAATAATGATTCATCATTTTCCAACACTTCAAGCGCACGGATAATATCCTGTAGTGCTTTTGGATTACGGGCCGCCTTTCCTCTCCCTCCATACACAATCAGTTGATCAGGACACTCTGCAACTTCGGGATCCAGGTTATTCAATAACATACGAAGAGCTGCCTCTTGAATCCAACCTTTACAACGAAGAGAACTACCAGTTGGAGTTTTGGGGATCACTAGTGTTGATTCAATGATGGTGGACATGTGGAGATTTTTATAGCCGCAAAATTACATATCTTGAAGCGCAACTTGGAAAAATGAGTATACATATCAACGCCAACCTGGGAGAAATTGCCTCCACCGTGCTAATGCCAGGAGATCCATTGCGTGCACAATTTATCGCTGAAAATTACCTTACGGATGTAAGGAAAGTAAGCCACACACGCAACATACTATTCTTTACAGGTCAATATAATGGTAGCCGAATAACGGTGGGCGCCAGTGGCATGGGTTGTCCTTCCATTGGAATCTACTCGTATGAATTATACACTGAATACAAGGTCGATAATATAATTCGAATTGGAACTTGTGGCTCCTATTCC
>CAIRNW010000071.1 GCA_903879995.1 uncultured Bacteroidota bacterium | reverse complement strand
TTGGTTCGCCATACGAAAAACTTGATTCAACTCGGGCACTATTGTCATTTCTACTTCTTCATCCACGTTCATAATCAAAGTAATTGCTGGAGTACTGGTAACTACTGGTGGGCGCTGAGGGTTTTGATAGATTTAGTTCAGTACCTGAACCATATATATTTAATTTTTCTTGACTTAGCACCCATTTTAGTCAATTGGTCTGACATTTTGGAATATGGAAGTAAATTTGGGCGGTTATAGGCGGATTGTTTCCAGGATTTTCTTCGAATTTTGTTCTAGAGAACGTATTATTTCTCTCTATGAAGCTAAGAGTTCTTCTAATTACCCTCCTACTTTTAGCTCCCCTAGCCCCCTCTATCTCTGCTACTCCTCCTAAAGCTGGTGCGATCTGCAGCAAAGCCGGAATCACAAAGAACTACAACGGGAAAAAATTCACCTGTATCAAGAGTGATAAGAAATTAGTTTGGAACAAGGGTGTAGCACTGAAGACACCAACACCTTCTCCCACACCTACTCCCACACCTACACCCACTACCTCTGTCAACTCCAAGCCAAATACAAATCCGACCAGTGCATCAATAAATCTTTGTGAATTGAGAGAGACAAGTAACGCAAGACAAATTACCGGCTTAATATCTGGGTTTCCTCGAAAGGAGACTTATTTTCCCAAGAAAGGGAATCTAAAGATTGCCGTAATCCCAATTGATTGGGCGGACTTGCCGGGTGAGAGTGACTGGGAGAGCCGAATCAGGAATCAAATACAGCTTTTTGATGAATACTGGAAACTAATGTCTGGAGATAATCTGAAGTTCTCCTGGGTCGTACAAAAGACTTGGATTCGCCTACCGGGCTCCTCCGCCGATTATGCTGTTCCTTATTCAGAAGCTATGCCAGACACGGTAAATTTCTTCTCAAAGGTCGTACCTGTTGTTGATAAAGCTTTTGATTTTTCGAATGTTGATTTAGTTCAATTTATTGCTCCAAAGAATCAGAACATAATCCCTGAAACTACTCAGTCATTCCCATGGGGAGCACTCAATTATCCATTTAAGGATGGCAAAGTTAAAGCAATGACAATTGTTGGAAAGTTTTTTGATTTGCCAGGAGTATTCCAACAACCAAGAACTTATTGGTCTTACTGGGCTCATGAGCTCGCACATGTTTTAGAGATAGCCCATCTTGGTAGCGGTCGTGGTGATTATCCGATGGGTGGATATGAAATGATGGGAATGCAAGATGGTCCTTCAAGATCATTGAGTGGTTGGATCCGATTCCTATCTGGGTGGTTGGCTACTGATCAAGTTTTCTGTTTACCAAAAGAATCTCTAGGTGAAGTACGTCTTTCCCTCCGTCCTTTAGATTCTGATGGAAGCGGGATCCGTCTTGTGATTATTCCTACTTCGAGTTCGGAAGGAATTCTCATCGAATCAAGAAGAGAAACAAAATTTGATGTTCCGGTAATTGAAAAACCGAGGAATGGCATCCTTGTTTATAAATACAATGGATCGCTAGGCCACTTGCAAAATTACTTAACTCCCTTAGCGCCTTTGAGTAGTTCAAGTGACGCAGATGCTTACACAGGGATAGTTCGATACATAATGAAAGAAAACGATTTAGTATCCGATAGTGGCATTGAGATTGAATTCAACTCCAAAGGGACTGTTGATGTGATCACAATCAATAAAGCAGGGTCAGTACCTCGATCGGGCAATTCACCAAAGCCACAGCCTTCTCCATCCACCACTGACTTTGGTGTTAGCCCAGAAATAAGCAAAGGTCTCATTGAGCGCCTAACGGAAACCACAGGTCAAGCAATATTCTATGGACGCTACTACAACTCATATCGACTTTATGTCACTTCAAAGAACGATCCGAACTCTCCTCCGATCTTTGACACAGGCTTTGTAAATGACTATCGATTCCCAATTTCTATCAACATCACAAATCTATCCTGTAGTAGAGATTTACTTGCCGTTATAAAGATTTATTCTGGAAGAAATGGGCAAGGAATTGTTTGGTCGGACCCTTCACAATCTGAACAACTTTCCCGAGTTGAGTTAACGAAGGATGGAAAGTGCCTTGGGGGCTTCAACAATAACGGTCAAGGAAATTGAGTGGTGGGCGCTGAGGGTTTTGATAGATTTAGTTCAGTACCTGAACCATATATATTCAATTTTTCTTCACTTAGCACCCAATCTAGTCAATTGGTCTGATATTTTGAATTATGAAAGCAAATTTGGACGGATGTAGGCGGATAGATTCTAAAATTTGCTTCTAATTTAGCGCTTGAGAACTTATTATTTCATTCTATGAAGCTAAGGGGTCTTCTCATTGCCCTCCTGCTTTTAGCTCCCCTAGCCCCCTCAATCTCTGCAACCCCTCCTAAAGCGGGTGCTACTTGTTCGAAGGTGGGTTCGACTAAAACTTACCAAGGAAAGAAATTTACTTGCATCAAAAGTGGCAAGAAGTTGGTTTGGAATAAGGGTGTGACAGTTAAGACGACTTCTTCAGCTGTTACTCCTAAACCTCCATCGACGGTTTCAGAGAATTCGGCTTCGACTCCAACAATTAATCCTAATTCCGTTTCGAGTCTCTCAAGTGATCCAAGGATCACACCAAGCAATGATCTTTCGAATTTGGACATTTGCAAAACCATTGATCAAACACCTGACTATGCTCCTTTAGATCAAAACATTATGCGGAATGGATTCCCGCGACCAAGGACATCTAGCTACGAAGTAAAAAGTGCTCAAGTGCTCTTTATTCCTATAAGTTTCACGGATCGCCCATTTCTAAAAACTTCACGAAATTCAAGTCAACCCATGTCCGATCTCGATTTCGCCAAGAAGGCCATGTCAGATATTGAAGCTGGTTTTAAAAAACTTTCTGCTGGAAGATTTCAAGTTAAAGTTGACATTCTGCCTGAAACAGAGTGGTGGGAGTTCAATGTGCCAAGCCCGATTATTGGTGAGTGGGGTGTAAATAATTTTCCTGACGTAGTAAAACTGATTGAAGAGCGAAAGCCCAATTTTACTTTCAACGATTATGATGCTTTTGTTTTGGTCGGTTCTCATTCATCTCGAGGCGGTGCCGCTCAGGCAAATTTTGGACAAGCTCTTAAGAATGCAAAGAATGGTAGAGCTAATCTGGTACTCATGACAGAAAATGCTTTATCTTCGACAAACACCTTCATTCATGAATTAGGACATGCTCTCTTCGCTTTTGAGGATCTGTATTTATTTAATCCACAAGAAACTCGTGTTGATGCAGGATTATCTTCAGCAAGCGCACCAGATGGGTGGGATCTGATGGGCAAGTGGTCAACCCTTGAATTGCTCAATTGGAATCGACTGTTAGCTGGTTGGTTAAAAGACAGTGAAGTAAGGTGCATCGTTGATCAAAAAAGTAGCGTGCATTATTTAATTCCATTCAATAATGGAGTTGAACCAAAATTAGTTCTTATCAATCTTGCTGAAGGGGTCACCCTCGCTGCGGAAGCACGAGATTTTGGAAATGAAAAGAAATTACTCGTTTACACCATTGATACTTATATTTCTCATGGCAAAGGCCCTATCAAGACTTCAAATGAGCTCTTGGTGAAGGGAAGGAGTCATTCAGTTTACGGTTGGGACATAACGGTCATTGATAACAATTCGGAAGGTGTTTTAGTAGAAGTAACAAAAACCGACCTAAATAAGTATGTAGTTCCAGATAAGCCTAAGCAAACGACTCAGTCTCAGCCACCAGGAAATACAATTCGACTAACTGGCGGAGACATCACACGGAAAGGTA
>CAIRNW010000070.1 GCA_903879995.1 uncultured Bacteroidota bacterium | reverse complement strand
GTCCTTGGATTATTTATCCACCTGTAAATAATCAGTTGATGATTAACAAGATTGAACGGGAACCCAAAGAGAAGTCCAGTCGTGATTAAGTTCAGCTACCTTGAGTAAGCTTAAAGCTTTACTACCGTTAATGCTCCAACTTATACCCTTTTTTTTCTGGCGATGACCAACCACCATATCTACGCCTTTTTCGACGCGACCACTCCCAATACTTTTGCCGACTTTTCGCCTCAGTTCGTAGTTGATAATTTCTGAGTGATGTTTCTCCAAATAACCAATGAGTTCTAACAAAACCTTGTGATTACGAGCAACAACCTGATTTTTCAAATAGTTGAGGGCAATGTCAGTCTGACCATGCCATAATTTTGAGAGTAAAAACTTGACATGATTGGATTTTTCTTGTTTATTGAGAGCAATCATAGACATGAGATTTCGCACTTTTTTGCATAAGTGATACCAGTCTAAAATCACAACAGGAAGAACGCCAAAAATAGTCAAGAGGCGATGGCGAATAACCTTGGCACCATCGGTAATGGCAACAATATTTAACGGTTTAGATTCTTTTCTATAGATGTCAAGAATTCTCGCTTTAACGACGGTGGCAAGATTCATTATTTCTTCAACCGAACTATCATCAAGAGGGGCTATCAGATATTCAAAATCACCTTTGGGTGTTTGCAACATTGCTACATCGGTAATGACGGCGGAAGTCTTACTTTTTACATTATCTAAACATAGAATATCAGCAGTTAATTCATTACTGGCATTACGCTTTGGCTTCTGTCCTTTGACTTGAATACCATCATCAAATAAAAGAATTTCTGACTCCTCTGCGTTGTAAATCTCTACTTTTGGCTTTATCTGAATCTGGTCAGATATTGATGTCTCTAGACTCTTTTCTACTGTTTCTCGGATTTGCTGACTATAGCTTTCTGCTTTCCCTTTTACTATTCGCCAAATTGTCTGGTCACTCAATAACTTTTCTCCCGTTACTCGCTCCACCAAACCAGCTACATTCTCATAACTGAGCCGATTTGCGTAATAACCACATAATTCCTCTAGTCTCGGACTTACAAACCTTTCCCCCAATTGCTCCGATAACTGAAAGTAGTTGGCTTCTTTTTTATTAATCTGATACTTTTTTAGGTAAAACTCAAACTTACCGTGTAAGGTTTTTATACATACTTTTCTCGTTCCATTACACAAAAGGTTTAGTTTTTTTTTGCTTTTTCTGTGAACTCATTTTGTGCCTGGTTCAACAAGCTTAACTCTATTTCAGGTAATACTTTATTCTTCATTTGTTCTACACATCCCTCTATGTCATACAAACTCTGAGTTCCTATTTCCATTGGAAATCGGCTATTTTGACTGAGAATATTGCCCTTATCGTCACGAATTACGAATTCTACTGTTACTTTCATGTTTTTCCTCGTTTTTTGAGATAACCTAAGTTTTTGCTTTTTTCTCATTTTACCTAACCATCAACTAATTATTTACAGGTAGAATCAATTCATCACTAGAAAATTCTATTCCCACTGACTGAGGTTGCGTTACTCTCTGCAACCATATTTCAATGTAACCATTATAAGGTACACGCCTCATTTTTCTTAACACTTTTTCCCACAAGTGAGTTTTTTTATCAGTTGAGGCAATTGATATTAGATGGCTCAGGATGCCTGCTATAGCAGGAAAAGTATTAGGAGAAACAAAAGCAATATCAGTAGCAATTGCCACTTGCACTTCTAGATCCTCTGGCATCTCTGTTTGTGTTGATATTTTTTCAAAAAACTGAAATACTAAACGACGTAGAGCACCACTGTTTGGGAATCTTTGTCCGAATGAATGTAGCCGTAAAAGTTGTTTCTGAATTGTCTTAGCATTTGTATCTCCAAGATCTTCTAGACCAATGCCTGCTAACTTGTCAGGCTTGATTGATCCCTCAATAACATTCTTGCTCATGAAAGT
>CAIRNW010000069.1 GCA_903879995.1 uncultured Bacteroidota bacterium | reverse complement strand
TTGTTGAGCCGCTACCAGGCCTACCAGCGAACCTTCACTATGACCCGCAATGTATATTTTTTTGAATCCCTTTTCACGCAACCAGTTGATACAAGCCAGTTCATCATTAGCCCCATCTTCAAAACGCATGTTCTCCTCTTTTAGCCCTTTTACTTGACTCTTTCCTATTCCTTTTTTATCATAGCGCAGAGAGGCAATACCATAGTTGGCCAAACTATCAGCGAGTTGTGACAAGGAGTTATTCTTTCCTTTTATCAGGGTACTATTACCATCTCGATCCGTAGGTCCCGACCCCGCAATTATTAGTACCACGGGTGGTTTTGTAACTCCCCGGGGTGTGAACAATGTACCCGCAAGTGCACCATCCTGAATAGGGATGCTACAATCAATAGAGTCCTTTTTAGGGACCTGGGCATTTGCGGCAGTACTAATGATGATTAACAGTGGGAGAAGCAAGTGTTTCATTCTGTAAAGTTCGATACATTCCTGCAATTGTGTGAAACTATATCTTTGCACGGCCCGCAATGTCTCACGGTATTGTGATCTGAAGGCGGATCAAATTTAATCTATGAGTAAAGGTCCGGTTTCCCAGTTTATCCAACATCATTATCGCCATTTTAATGCAGCTGCGTTGATGGATGCTGCAAAAGGATATGAGCAGCATTTAGCGGAAGGCGGAAAAATGATGGTTACCCTTGCCGGTGCCATGAGTACTGCAGAACTTGGGGTATCACTTGCCGAAATGATTCGTCAAGGGAAAGTAGATATTATCAGTTGTACAGGGGCCAACTTGGAGGAAGATGTGATGAATCTGGTGGCCCACTCTCATTACAAGCGTATCCCAAATTATCGGGATCTGACGCCACAGGAAGAGTGGGATTTATTAGAGAATCATTACAACCGTGTAACCGATACTTGTATTCCTGAGGAGGAAGCATTCCGTCGTTTACAAAAACATCTTGTGAAGCAATGGAAAGAGGCGGAAGCTAAAGGAGAGCGTTATTTCCCACATGAGTTTCTTTATAAAGTAGTGTTGAGTGGAGAATTAAAACAGTATTACGAAATTGATCCCAAGGATAGTTGGATTGTAGCCGCTGCTGAAAAGAATATTCCCATTGTAGTGCCAGGATGGGAGGATAGTACTACGGGAAACATTTTTGCCAGCTATGTTATTAAGAACGAACTAAAAGCAAGCACCGTAAAAAATGGTATTGAGTATATGGCTTGGTTGGCAGATTGGTACCGTCAAAACTCAAGTGGAAAGGGTGTAGGTTTTTTCCAAATCGGTGGCGGTATTGCCGGAGACTTTCCCATTTGTGTAGTGCCGATGATGTATCAGGATTTGGAATGGCATGATGTTCCGTTCTGGAGTTATTTCTGTCAGATCAGTGATTCTACTACTTCGTATGGTTCGTATTCTGGTGCGGTGCCCAATGAAAAAATTACCTGGGGTAAATTAGATATCAATACACCTAAGTTTATTGTGGAAAGCGATGCTACCATCGTTGCGCCCTTGATCTTTGCGTGGATTTTGGGTTGGTAACGTATAGACGAACTCTTCAAATAAAAAAAGTCCCGCTGTTTCGGCGGGACTTTTTTTGTGAGGTTGGTTTTATCGCGGAGGAATCTCCAATTTCAAATCTCTTTTCAGCATGTCATTCCGATTAGCCATTTCCCAGGCAGTGTAATACACTAACTGCGCACGCTTGGCCATGAGCGGATAATTTATTTTATCAGGCGTATCGGTGGGTTTGTGATAATCAGCGTGTACGCCATTAAAGTAGAAAATAATAGGCACTCCCTTGTCAGCAAAATTGTAATGGTCGCTTCTGTAATAAAAACGATTCGGATCATTGGGATCATTATAACGTCTGTCCAATTTCATTCCTACATACGTGGAATTCACCTGATCCGTGATAGGAGCTAAGTCAGTACTCAGTTTATCGTCTCCGATAATGTACACGTAGTTCAAAGAATCTTTATCCTTGAGATAATCGCTACCGATACGACCAATCATATCAATATTTAAGTCAACGGTAGTTTTATCCAAGGGAAAAACAGGATGCTCCGAATAGTAACGGCTTCCCCACAACCCTTTTTCTTCCCCACTCACTGTCATGAAAAGTATGCTGCGGCGTGGTCCCTTTCCTTCTTTTTTGGCTAATGCAAAAGCTTCTGCTAATTCCAGGATACCCGTTGTACCACTTCCATCATCATCAGCTCCATAATAGATAGTACCATCTGCTCTTTTACCCACGTGATCATAATGGGATGTGATCACCACATATTCATCCTTCTTATCAGTTCCTTCTAAAACTCCCAGTACGTTGGAAACTTCTGTTTTTACTGTTTCTTTTGCATAATGTAATGCTACTTCTGCTTTATAAGTTTTTGCAGGTACTTCTCCTTTTTTGATTCGATCCACTAAACCACTTGCCTCGGATCCAATAGTAAATGCGTTTGGCTTTGTTGACTTGCTCGGCTTGGATTTCTGAACGCTCTCTGTTGGCAAATCGCGTGATCAGTTCGTACT
>CAIRNW010000068.1 GCA_903879995.1 uncultured Bacteroidota bacterium | reverse complement strand
TGTTCGAATACAAATTCCAGGTATGGTACTTCTAATAGTGGAAAGTAGTTCCTCCATTTCAGCTCTTGTGATCTGCCGTTTCATTGCTTGCAACATCCGATCAGAGGCATGTTGCAGTGGCATATCCAGGTATTTGCAAATATTGGGACGATCTCTGATCACATCGAGCACTTCCAAGGGAAACTTAGAAGGATATGCATAATGTAATCGAATCCATTCAAGTCCCTTGATATCAGCAAGCCGGTTGAGTAATTCAGGCAATGCTCTTCGCTTATATAAATCCAACCCGTAATAAGTAAGCTCCTGCGCAATCAACATAATTTCTTTGACTCCACGACTCACCAACAACTCTGCCTCTTCAACCAATGACTCTATACTACGACTTACATGTCCTCCACGCATCAGAGGTATTGCACAAAATGAGCAGGTCCTATTACAACCTTCAGAAATTTTGAGATAGGCATAATGACTGGGTGTTGCCAGCAATCGTTCTCCAATCAACTCAGCCTTGTAATCAGCTTCCAATGTTTTTAGAAGGAGAGGCAACTCCATGGTACCAAAGTAGGCATCCACTTCTGGGATCTCCGTTTCTAAATTAGACTTATATCGCTCGCTCAAACAACCTGTCACGTAAACCTTTTCAAGTTTTCCTCTTTTCTTTAATTCCACTTGTTCCAAAATAGTTTGAACACTCTCTTCCTTCGCCTTATCAATAAACCCACAGGTATTCACCACTACAATCTGGTGATCAAGTTTTGTATTTTCATGAACTACTGCAATGTTATTAGCACTGAGTTGACCACTCAACACCTCACTGTCTACCATATTCTTACTACAGCCCAAGGTGATGATATTTACTTTACGGGGATGAAGTTGACGCGTCCTCATGCTGTAGCGTTTGGTTGAATGGAAAATAAGCTTTCTACAAATGATTGCTGGTCAAAAACCAGTAAATCGGTGGCCTGTTCTCCCACCCCAATGAACTTCACAGGAATACTAAATTGATCCGCTATGGCAAGGACCACACCTCCCTTTGCAGTGCCATCTAATTTGGTTACGGCCAACGCAGTGATAGGCGTAGCCGCAGCAAAATGACGAGCTTGCTCAAGTGCATTTTGACCTGTTGAGCCATCTAGTACTAAGAGCACTTCATGGGGTGCATCTGGAATGGACTTTTGAATTACTCTTTTTATTTTACTCAACTCCTCCATTAAATGCGTTTTGTTATGCAAACGACCTGCTGTATCAATAAGCACTACATCAGTGCCTTTTGAAAGCGCACTTTGCACCGTGTCAAAGGCAACGGCGGCAGGGTCACTTCCGGTTTTCTGCTTTACGATGGACACACCAATTCTCTCACTCCAAATGGTCAGTTGTTCAACTGCAGCCGCCCGAAAGGTATCAGCCGCTCCCAGTAAAACCGTCTTTCCAGCTTCCTTGAAATTGTAAGCCAATTTTCCAATGGTAGTGGTTTTACCAACACCATTTACGCCCACCACAAGTATCACGTAAGGCTTGTTTGGAAGGTCTGATTTGAAATCATAACCAGATGATATTGAGCTATTAGAAAAGATAGCTTCAATTTCTTTTCTAATCATTTCCTGCAATGCTTCAGTAGAAGTAAACTTTTGTCTTGAACCGGCCTTCTCTACGCGCTCCAAAATTCTAACGGTAGTTTCAACTCCTACATCAGCACCAAGCAGAGCTTCCTCAAGTTGGTTCAAAAGCTCCTCATCCAAACTGGTTTTTCCGGTAAGAATTCCTACCAAGCGAGAAAAAAAACCTTCCCTGGTTTTCTTCAAACCCTGATAGAGTGATTCTTTTTCTTTTTTGCCAAACAGTTTGCTGAAAAAACCCATGCTGGAAAGTTAAAAAAAAAGCTGTCAGACCGAAGTGAGACAGCTGTGAGAGGGTTTCCCCTAAAATGATTTGATATTACTTCTGCGCTAAAAACTCCTTCACCTTATCCTTGTGCACCATTTGCTCTTTGAAGGTGTAAGCACCGGTTTTAGGACTGCGAACAGCCTTAATAACCTTAGTATAATTTTTTGCTTCTGCGGCTTGCTTAGGGTCTTTTTTAATCGCGGTTTTTGCTGCTTTTGCCATAGGAGAGCGTTAAATACTTTTAATGAATTAGATTACTTGATTTCTTTGTGAACAGTAACTTTCTTGAGTATAGGATTGAACTTTTTTAGTTCCATACGCTCAGGATTGTTCTTTTTATTTTTTACCGTAATGTAACGGCTGGTGCCAGGTTGGCCACTTGCCTTGTGCTCGGTACACTCTAGAATAACCTGGACGCGATTGCCTTTTTTTGCCATGATTGAAACGGTTTATTCGTTAAATTTTTTCTCCTTGTGCTCTCAACTGCTTCACAACACTGTAAAGACCGTTCTTGTTGATTGTACGGATAGCTTCAGTAGATAACTTGAGTGTAATCCATTTATCTTCTTCTGCCAGATAAAAGCGCTTACGCTGCAGGTTAGGCAGAAACCGACGCTTGGTCTTAATATTGGAATGGGACACTTTGTGACCGCCTACTGGCGTCTTTCCGGTGACCTGACATACTCTTGCCATATAACACAAATTTGGGACGGCAAAGTTAAGGGAAATCAGTGATTTAAAAGACAGAAAGGCCTTTTTTTTATACCCCAGGCCCCCAGGTAGCTGATACCTCTTTTGATTGAATTTGCTTTTAAGGTAACTTCGCTGCCTGTTCGGCACCCTAATCGCCTGACAGTTAACACCCAAAAAAACAAAATTATGGCATACGATGTACTAGTATTGGGAAGTGGTCCCGGGGGCTATGTGGCTGCAATTAGAGCCTCTCAGCTGGGCCTTAAAACAGCGATCGTGGAAAAAGAAAGCCTAGGGGGCGTGTGCCTGAACTGGGGATGTATTCCAACAAAGGCCCTTCTAAAAAGTGCACAGGTCCATGAGTACATCAAACATGCAAAAGATTATGGTATTGAAGCCAGCGGGCAACCACAGTTTGATGCGGTAATTCGTAGAAGTCGAGGAGTTGCAGACAAGATGAGTAAAGGTGTTCAGTTCTTAATGAAAAAGAACAAAATCGATGTGATCATGGGTTTTGGGAAAATTGCAGGAAAGGGAAAATTAGAGGTCACTGATAAGGATGGCAAAAAGCAACTCGTAGAAGCCAAACATATCATTATTGCCACGGGCGGAAGAAGTCGTCAATTACCGACGATGCCTATCGATGGTAAAAAAATATTGGGTTATCGTGAGGCGATGGTTCTTCCTTCCATGCCAAAAACAATGATCATTGTAGGAAGTGGTGCCATCGGCGTAGAGTTTGCTTACTTCTATAATAGCATGGGCACAAAAGTTACCATTGTAGAGTTCCTTCCCCGAATTGTCCCAGTTGAGGATGAGGATATTTCTAAAGAGTTGGAAAAACAATACAAAAAGAATGGCATTGATATCATGACCAGCAGTGAAGTAACAGCAGTTGATACAAAAGGAATGGGTGTAAAAGCCACCATCAAAACTGCAGCTGGTGAAAAAGTAGTAGAGGCGGATGTACTTTTAAGTGCTGTAGGTGTTGCTGCAAATATCGAGGGAATCGGGCTGGAAGAAACTGGTGTAAAAACGGAAAAAGGAAGAATTGTGGTTGACAAATACGGACAAACCAATGTTGCAGGTATTTATGCAATTGGAGATTGTGCACCCGGACAAGCGCTAGCGCACGTAGCCAGCAAAGAGGGAATCATTTGTGTAGAAGCCATTGCATACCAGGAAAAGAAATATAATCATCAGCCAGAACCCATTGACTATAATAACGTGCCAGGCTGTACCTATTGTGTTCCTGAAATCGCATCAGTGGGATATACTGAAAAACAAGCCAAGGAGGCTGGCTATGAAATTAAAGTTGGCAAATTCCCACTCAGTGCCAGCGGTAAAGCTTCAGCAGCTGGTCATACTGAAGGATTTGTAAAGGTTATTTTCGACGCTAAATATGGAGAATGGCTGGGTACACATATGATTGGGTATAACGTAACAGAAATTATTGCCCAAACTGTAACTGCAAGAAAACTAGAAACCACCTACCATGAGGTGCTCAACTCCATTCATCCCCACCCCACCATCAGTGAAAGTGTAAAAGACGCTATCGAGGTGGCATATGGCGAAGCCATTCATCTATAAAAAAAGAAGGGCTCCCGAAAGCGGGTGCCCTTTACATAAGCATGATTGAGGTTGCGACCTGTAAACCCAACAATCCAGAGACAGCCCTACACAGTAGAATGCTGCATAGGGTTACAAAAAATTAAAAAATGAGGCAGTTGACTAAACTCCTTTGCGGATTGATATGGCTTATGATGGCTGTAAGTTGCCAGCCAAAACCTGCTGAGGAAGAACAAAAACCAACCAATACGGTACTACCCTTGAATTTTTCGGTAGTAGCTACCCACCCACACGACACTTCCTCTTACACACAGGGACTTCAATTTTATAATGGCAACCTATTTGAGGGAACTGGTCAATATGGGAGTTCCAGACTAATACTAACCAATTTGACAGATGGGAAGAGCCTAGAGTCGATAGCATTAGAAAATAGCTACTTTGGCGAGGGCATCACCATACTAAGGGATACACTTTATCAATTGACTTGGCGGGAGAATAAGGTTTTCCAGTATACCCTTGATTTTAAAAAAATCGGCGAATTTACTATTGATAAAGAAGGCTGGGGTCTAACGAATAACGGACAGGACTTAATCCTCACCAATGGAAGTGGTGAAATTTTCTTTTATACCCCTAACGGATTCCAATTAATAAAAAGCCAATTGGTAACTGAAAATGGAAGTCCTACCTACAACTTAAATGAATTGGAATTTGTTGATGGATATATTTACGCAAATCAATATACCACACCTTACATCTTGAAAATCGATCCCTCGAATGGAGTTGTTGTTGCCAAACTAGATTTATCAGCACTCTGGGAGCAAGCCAAGCAGGCTTATAGTGGTGCTGAAGTGCCAAATGGCATCGCCTACAATGCCAAAACAAATAAGTACTATGTTACGGGCAAATGGTGGCCGCTCTTGTTTGAGATTACAATCGGTCAGTAACCAATTTCATAGATCAGGGAGCTCGCCCTCTCCTTATCTTGAAGGGTTCGAATTGTTGAACGAACCCCCTGCCACAGGCTATTAATATAATCAACTCGCCCCCCCTGGTATTGCGTGCTTAGTATGGATACATAAAATGAATCAAACCACATCGGTTTAACGGCATGAACTTTTAATTGATTTTTGCCTATCAATTGACGCATAGCGGGAGGTGAGAAATGGTAAAGGTGCCGAGGAACATCATAGGCCGCCCAGTATCGACCAAAATAAGCAGCATCCAGCGAAGTATAATTAGGAACAGCAATGTATATCCTGCCAGTAGGTTTCAACAACCGACGTAACTGCTGTATTGTTTCGTTTAGTGCATGTACATGCTCTAATACATGCCAGAGGGTAATCACATCAAACTGTCCAGCCGGCAGTGTATAGAAGCCAGCAAGGTCAAGAAGTTCAATTCCGTATTCGTTTTTTGCGATGGCTCGTGCATTTTCTGCTGGCTCAATACCAGTTACTTTCCAGTTATTTTTCTGCATGTAAGAAACAAACGCACCTGCCCCACTTCCAAAATCCAACAAATTGCCAATACCCTCCCCATAGTGGGATCTAATCAATTTATTTTTTTGACTGAGTGTTATTTTTCGAACCCCCTGGTATAATTGATTAACCAGTCCTTTACGAGTGTTAGAATGAGAAATATATGCTGATGACTGGTAATAACGTCCAATTTCTTCAGACCCGGGAGCATTTGCAGTAATTCGTAATGTACATTGATCACACTCGTATAATCGAAATTGCTCGTTCGATATTGAATGATCAATAACATCAAAAACCTGCTTCCAGGATACTGCACCACATGCAGGGCAATTATTTAGTATAGGGGATGGATTTACCAAACTCTGTAGGTAGGTGTTGCCTCGGTTGGGACAACTTTTGTTGGGTTAGATAACATGGAAGGTGTAAGCTGACCTGTAAGTAATATCCAAACAAACAATGCAAGGACAGCTATGAACAATAACAACCCCCAGCCACTTTTCAAAATGAATTTACCTTTTTGCCGCTGCAAATTTTTTGCCATGGTGATGGAATCAACTGAGGACTCCCCAACCTGCACCGCATGAGCTACATTTTCTCGGATTACCTTCTCCGCTTTCACAGCAACTAAGGGGGTGTAGGATTCATTCGTGGAACTAAAGTGAAATGAGTTATCTGCATTTCGTTTCCAGCTACCAATACCCTTCCACATTAATTCATCATGCTCTTTTTGGTGGGAAGTAAGATGACCAAGCACCGTACTATATTGCTGTTGTACCACCGTAACAGGGAGATTATCTCGGGAAGAAAGCCAATTTAAAAAATCCTGGACTTTGGGGGAGGAAGTTTGATCAAAATAAAATTCTTGATGCGGAGGCGCAATTATTCTGTTCGCAACATCCAACTGGGCAGGAACGTAACGAACTCGAATAGTTCCGATTCCATCCAAGGGAAGTTGATCGGTAAGTGTTAGATATTCTCTGAATACTGGAATCAAGGTTTTCTTTTTGGCTCTGGCGAAAATACAACACCTGCCATAAAATTAAGGCCATATACAGGATACTGTGACCAACGTTGGTAGGACTGGTTAAATAAGTTACCAACCCTTGTCCAAAGCTGCCAAGATCTAGCAAACCTGAAGTCTAATTGGGTACTCAGGTCAATTGAGCCCTTCAAGCGATCATTTTTTGCACCCATTTGTAAAAACTGCGCCCCTCTCCATATAAATAAATCGGTTTGCCAATTGAAATTTTTTCCTAAAGCAACTTTACTTCCTGATCGCCACTCAATGGGCAGCAGCCCCCAGGCCTTTTTTTGCTCTGTTAATTCTCCAAACTTGTTTAATTGTAACGTTGAAAAAAGATGAAGTTGCTGGCCTACCTGATAATGAATTTCCCCTTTTAGTTGAAGCTGTACCAGACGGGGTTCATACACAACATTAAAGGTATTTTTCATCATCCGGCTGGTGTCATTCACAAATAATGGCATATCGAAATGAATCAAACCTGCGCCCTGGAGAACATAAGTGAAATACGGGGAGAACGCGCCTTTCACACCAAGGTATGCTTCCCGTGTTTTAGTATTCAGTAATTGTGAGGGCGTATTCAGCCAATTATTTGTAACAAATAAGTGTTGAAAGGAATTGACTGTAAATTTTCCCTGCCAGCCCGCCATTAGCCATAAGCGACTACTGTCTAACTGGTACATAAAACTTAATTGTGGGAGTAGCTGACCGCCAACTCGATCCCATACCGGGTTAACCCCTGCTCTAAAGTTGAATTTGCCGTTTGTGTGTTGCAAACCAACCAATAAACCCACTAACCTGTTTTGAAAACTAGCTGCATCACGCTTTAAGTGAACGGACTGAGCATCCAACTCAATTCCAATAGACCAATCTTCTTCAATAAATTTTTGCACAGGCAAATGAACTTGTAAGGCTACTTCTTGAGCTCCGTTCCGATTAGAGAAAAATTGTACCGATAAATCACCTTGGTATCCAATTCCAAATTCAGTCAAATTCGTACGCCGAATCCCTACTCTTCCACCTGCTTTTGTAAATACATCTCGAACAGCATCAACCGATGGAATATTAATTCCGGCAGGAACACCATATTTGAAGACAACATCCCGATTGAAATCAATAGCTGTATTTAAGCGCAAAGGGCTGGCCTGGATTTTTTTAAACCCCTCTAACAATACCCCAGATTGACCAAATCGTTGAAAATTCAGTTTCCCCTGTGCAGCTTGATGAAATGCAGTAATTGCATATCCATTCCTATCTGATGAAGCACCCGTAAAGTGAGCACGGATATAGGGTGATTTGAAATTGCCATAACCCGCTTTAATGTAAAGAGAATTATAAGCAGTGTTAGAGTCGATCTGATAGGCCAATGGCATAACAGGCTTTAAGACAAATTCGGACTGCCATGCCTGTGTAGGTATTGAATACCGAAGGGGAAGTTTGGAAGTATCGGGGCTTGGTAAATTAGGAAGAAACTGAAATTTGGAAAACTTTCGAACCGATGGCTTAAAGGCAGAGATGATATCAACACTTTTTACCCCATTTGCAGGTTGGGCAAATACATCCAAATTGTAGATGAATAGTAGGACGAATGTAAAACCGTAATACCGTAGTCGATTAATTCCAATTGATATAAGAAAGAGCTTCATTGTTAATTTCCAGATTTATTTTTTTCTATACGCTTCAACTTTTCTTCTGCCTCTTTTTGTAATACGGGATCCGAAGCATTCTCCTGAATACTTTGATACGTAGCTCGTGCATTGAAAATATCTTGTTGAGCTAGATAGATGTCGCCTAACAATAAATAGGATTTGGTAACCCAGTACTCGTAACTACCGGAGCGATTAATAGTTTCAAATGCAAATTTTTCTGCTGTTTTAAATTGTTGTTGCCGGAAATAGTAAGCGGCCAGTTCATAACGAGCTTCGGCAGCCAACCCTGCTTTATTAAATTGCAAAACTCGTTGTAAGTGCTGCGCAACTGACTCTTCCCTGCCCTGCTGAATTTGGAATTTTGCAACAGCCAACGCATGCAAAGCCTGATCGTCCGTTGTCTTTTCTTTTAACAACAATAAAGAATCTCCATAAAGGCTAGCGGAATCCCATTTTTTTTGTTGATAACTGGCTCGTAATAATGCCCTGTATGCTTCCAAACGATCAGCTGGAGAAGGAGCAATACTGAGTAGTCGCAAATAATGCTCTGCAGCAGCGCTATAATCCTTTATTTCAAAAAAACTGATACGAGCAGCTGCAAGTACAGCGTCTTTCAAATACCTACCTTTTTCGTTTTGGATCACTCTTCCAAACTGATCCAGGGCTTCAACCCATAATTGCTGTTGCTGATAACATATCCCCAATAAAAAAGTGGCATCCAACCAATAGCCCCCTTTTGGAAACTGTTCAAGATATTGTTTCAAAGCAGGTATTGCTTTTTCAAAATTCTTTTCGTCGTACAACTGCTCCGCAGCAACGTATTGCAAAGAATCTTCAAGCTGAACGGAAACAGCAAATCCTTGTTGTTTCAAGTAAGCTGCATATTCGGAAGTTCGTCCCAACTCCACATAAACAGATTTAAGATCCTCCAATGCATCACTGGCCTCCGGAGAAGATGGGTATTTTTCAATCAACTGTTGAAATCTTAGCAATGCCTTTTCATTTTCATTTAAATTGTAATGAACAACACCCAATTTTAAATAAGCTACAGCCTGTGAGGTAGTAGAAGCTGTTTGTACTAAATGTTCTAGCACAGGAATTGCCTCTCGGAATCGCTCCTCCGCCATGTAAGTATCCGCCAAAGCCATCTTGGCCTCTGTTGCATATTCGCTAGCGGGGTATTTTTCTAAGAGCTGCTGCAGCAAACTAATTTTTTCATTACTACTAGTTACACCAGACACTGCAGCCAACTGAAACAGTGCATAGGGAGCAGTGCTTAAATCAAGATCTACAACCCGTTGATAACCGGCTCTAGCTAACTTATACTGCTTTAACATAAACTGACAGTCAGCAATCCGCAATCGGGCATCCTGTTCCAAAGAGGTATTACCGGCAACAGGTCCATAGCTTACTTTTTCAAAATTGGTCAACGCTAACTTATACTGCGCAAGTTGGTAATAAGAATATCCAATATTATAACTAGCATGAATACGAGATGCCTCTCCAACCGTTGGAGCACCCATGCTGAGGTATTTACTAAAATGAAGGACTGCATCATCAAAATCAGCGAGTCTGAAACAAACTTCTCCCAACCAAAAATGAATGACAGGCTGCAACGAAGCGCTGGGCTGTTCTTTTAAGGCTTGAAGCAACAATTGACGAGCAAGCGATAGCTCGCCATCATAGATCAATTCTACAGCCCTGCCGTAACGCACTAAGGAAAGAGAACGAGTAATCATAGCTGTTGGCTGTTTCACCTGCTCCAATACTTCCATAGCCCTTTTAAAATTGGCGCTGGCAGCCAAAGAAGAAAACAGTAATTCACGAGACTCTTCCACGTAAGGAGACGTTGGGTTTTCTTTACGGTAGGACTCAAAAATTTTAGAGGCCTCATCGAAATTTTCCAGTTCATAACTCAACTTTCCGTAAAGAAATTGAGAAAGACTTTTTAGTAATTGATTTTTATTATTGAGAGATGAATAAAGAAAAGCACTATGCGCACCATTACGATCCCCATTGCGCAAACGTGATTCTGCAAGTTGGAACATGGCATAATTGGAGATGGAGTCCTCGCCGCTCACTAAACTTGCAAAACCTTTTATGGCTGCATCCAGCTGACCTACCCGTAATTGCGAATAATGTAACTCATATTGATCCGTTCTGTCCAGTGAGTTGGCTAATTCCGCATAAGATGAAAGCAAGGGCAGCGCCTGCGGATAATTCTGTTGTGCGTAATAGGCATGCCCCAGTAATTGCTTGAAAGGAGTAGAAGGATATAGAGTATCTGAAAAGAGTTCGCGATTTTTTTCCAGATACAGAATGGCCTCATTGAGATTATCTTTTTTAATTAATAATTGCCCCAAATGAAATACGGCGAGACGTTTGTACAGGGGATGTGACTCTATCTGTTGAAAACAATCAGTGGCAAGGTCCCATTTTGCCTCACTTAAATAAAGTAAACCCGTATAATAAAGAGATGCCTGCTGAAATGGGTTATTAACCAGCTGCCGTAAACTGTTGAAAAGCGGAAGCGCCTCTGTATATTGCTTTAGTGAGAATAGTGCATACGCTTGCCCAAATTGACTGGCAGCTATTTCCTCATTTGTTAAATGGGAAATTCCGCCACTGCGGTAATGCTCCAAGGCCTCCTGCCAACGTTTTTCCTTAAAAAAGTAATGCCCCAACGCAAAATGCATTCTGTCTCGCCATACCGGAGTACTAACCTCTTTTAAAAAGCGAAGCGCCTCCTGAACCGCTGCGGACTCCTTTTTTAAAAGTTTACAGGAGATGGTGTGAAATTGCAGCGAAAGGGAGCTCTCTGAATTGTTGCTGCCTGAAAAATCAGGACGCTTAGCTCCATCGAGTAAAAGGCAGGAAAGATCAGTTTGACCTTGTTGAAATGCATGAATAGCCCAGGCTGCCGGAGACTCTTGCGCAGCCACTAACATGCTACGCTGAGCATTTGAATTCAGAAAACTGATCCAAGCTAAAACAATAAGCAAGAATGGCCGCATAACAAAGTCAATTAACGGGCGAATTTGAGTTTTATTTTTGCTGTTGCCAAGGAATCATTGCAAACAGATGTGGATAAGTAGCGTATTGGGAGGCCTTTAACAAAATTTCAGTAAGTTAGCCTTGAAAACAATTGGTCATGAAAAAACTATTCAGCACACGCTATACCGAAAACAGCATTGCTTTTTCATTGCTGCTACTACGACTGGCTCTCGGCATTTTGATGATCCCCCACGGGTTTAGCAAACTCACCAAATTTACAACGGTGGTTAAAGAATTTCCAGACCCCATCCACCTCGGCGCAACCGTCTCACTTTCCCTGGTCATATTTGCTGAATTCTTCTGTGCAGTATTACTCGTGGCAGGGCTAATGACCCGTTTAGTGGTAATTCCATTAATTATCACAATGGGAGTTGCTGTTTTTATGATTCATAACAGTGACTTTTTTGGAGAGGCAGAACAAGCCACACTTTATTTGGCGGGTTATCTAGTTTTACTGGTGGCTGGTCCTGGAAAAGTAAGTATGGATCGCATGCTTGGCAACTGATCGTGCGCAACTAGGCCCCATGCTCCCAAAGTTCCCTGCAGTACCCCCCAAGTCTACGAATCCAAGTACTGTATTAGTCAGTATGCTACTTTACATCTTTGCCGGATATTGGATAATCCCAGATCCTCTATTTCTTTTGGTATTGATCGGCATTCTATTTTTTCACGAAGCTGGTCATTGGTTGGCAATGCGGTTTTACAACTATCAGGACACTACTATTTTTTTTATTCCCTTTTTGGGGGCTATGGTAACAGGCTCAAAACGTACGCTATCAGAGAAACAATCTGCTCTAATTATTTTAGCGGGGCCTTTACCGGGCTTTTTTATAGGTTGGCTACTTCTAAAGTTGGGGAGCACTGATCCTTTAGTTCCAAACCACTCAATTAGCGTTATGCAAATCGGATGGTTAATGCTTATTTTAAATGGACTTAATCTTTTTCCTGTTTATCCATTAGATGGCGGACAATTATTAAACCGGGTATACCTTGGCGAAGAAGGTAAATGGAGCAGTTTCTTCATCATACTATCTTGTTTATTGATGGGTGCAATAGCACTTTACTTTTCCTACTATTTTTTACTAGTAATTCCGATCTGGGTAGCCTGGAGACAACGTAGAAATAAACTTTATGAAAAAATCGAAAGCGTGATTGAAGAAAAAGGAATTGATATCGATTTTGATTACAACGAACTGCCCGACAATAGCTATTGGGAGTTGAGAGACATACTAATTGACCTACATCCCTCCTTTCAAACCATTAGCAAAGAAAGAGACAACTATCATTCTAAAGAATCAGCTATTCAATATACGATTGCGCACTTTCTTAAGCGGTCACTGATACAAGATTTGTCAATTTTAAAAAAAATAGGACTAGCCTTGTTATGGGCACTTTTATTGTATGCTTGCATACCGGTAATTTTGCAGTTAACTAACTTGTACTCGTGAAAGAGGTCATTGCATCTATTATTACCATCGGAGACGAACTTCTTATTGGACAAACTATTGATACCAACAGTGCTTTTATTGCACAGCAACTAAATAGTATTGGTATTCGGGTAGGAAGAAGAATTGCTGTTGGGGACCAGGTGAGCGCTATACGTAATGCACTGGATGAAGAGTCTACAAGCGCAGACCTTATTATTCTTACCGGGGGGTTAGGTCCCACTGCAGACGATATAACCAAACCCTTACTTTGCGATTATTTTGGTGGTACCTTAAGACGAGATCAGGAAACCTTAGTGCACATCGAGCGTCTTTTCAATGAGGTATACAAACGGCCAGGCGCATTATTACCTCGTAATCAAAAGCAAGCAGATGTTCCTGATAACTGTACAATTTTGCACAACCCAAGGGGAACCGCTCCCGGAATGCTTTTTAGTAAGGGAAATCGGATTTATATCTCATT
>CAIRNW010000067.1 GCA_903879995.1 uncultured Bacteroidota bacterium | reverse complement strand
GTCATGTTTGATAGCGGATTGGTATCACTCACTCAAGTTGAGCAACGCAATCAATTATTTCAAACTGCGCTTGCTAAAAAGATCAGTGCGGAAAATAGGTTAGCAAACACAAAACAGGAATTGGTAATTACAAAGCTTGAGATTAATGCACAAGTTCAAGAAAACCGAGAGAAAAAAGCAAAAGCAGATGGGGATCGGCTGCAATCACTTACTGCTATTGCAAATGGGCAAGCGGAAGTTGCAAAATTGAAAAATCTTTATGCCAGCTATTCTATCCGAAACGGAATGTACTTTATTCTGGCGCCTCAAAATGGTCAGGTGATCAAAGCAAAAAAAGCTGGCCTGGGCGAATATGTTAAAGAGGGGGAGATGATAGTAGAAATTGTCCCGGAGAAAATAGCTTACGCAGTTGAAATGTTTGTCCGGCCACTGGATGCCCCACTCATCAACCCGGGTCAAAAAGTCAGATTATTGTTTGATGGATTTCCGGCAATTGTATTTAGCGGTTGGCCCAATGCCTCGTACGGAACTTTTGGAGGAATTGTTACTGCAGTTGAACGTAATACCAATGAAGAGGGGAAATTCAGGGTATTGGTAAAAGAAGACCCTAACGATAAACCATGGCCATCGCAGCTTCAAATAGGCGCAGGCGGTCAGGGTATCGCGCTGCTGAAAGATGTACCTGTATGGTATGAGTTATGGCGAAATATAAATGGATTTCCGGCTGACTATTATAAACCTTCTTTAACTACCGTATCTAAAAAATAACAATTGATACAAAAACTTCTTATAGTATTTATAGGGTGTACCTTTTATAGTTATACCTGTACGGGGCAGGAAAATAGAATGACTCTTTCTTTACAAGAACTTACTGCCATGGTGTTGCAGTTTCATCCCATTGCAAAACAGGCAACCATTCAAATAGGTGAGGCCAAACAAGCACTACGAATTTCAAGAGGTGCATTTGATCCCCTTTTCAGTTACAATATTGCAGAAAAAACATTTGATGGCACTGCTTACTATGCCTACCAGCAACCTACACTCACCATACCAACCTGGTTTGGACTAACCCTTCGAACGGGTGTAGAGCAAGTTGACGGAAATCGCATAGATCCCACTGAAACACTTGGACGCAGTAGTTACATGGGGATACAAATTCCATTGGGAAGAGACCTGCTCACCGATAAAAGAAGAACCGACCTACAAAAAGCAAAAATTGCAAAAGAAGCTTCCTACACCGAGCGAAGGAAAATGCTGAATGATCTGCTGCTAGAAGCGCATAGTGCTTATTGGGAGTGGTGGCAAAGTGCACGTATTTATCAAATTGCATCAGCCGCATTAAATGTTGCCAAAAAAAGAGCTGAATTTGTTAAAGGAAGTGTACAACTTGGAGATCGACCTGCCATTGATACTACCGAAGCCTTAGCACAGGTTCAGCTTTTTGAGCTGCAGTGGAATACTGCGTTACTCAATCTGAGAAAAACCCAATGGGAGCTATCGCAATACCTATGGCAGGAAAATCAAACTCCTTACAATCTCCCGGCAAACTGTAATCCCGCAAGTAATGATTTTGATCGATTCAGTTCCAAAAAATCAATCACACCGCTTGATAGTCTTTTGTCTACAGCAATGACAAATCACCCGGAACTAGTGCTTTACAACTACAAATTGAATAGTCTTGGGATTGAAAAAAGATACCGCACACAACAATTATTACCCAAGGCTAATTTCAATTATAATTTTTTAGAAAAAGGATACCAGTGGACGGCTCCTAAGTCTGTATTATTTGAAAATAATTTTCAATACGGATTGTCGTTGCAGATTCCTTTACGCTTTTCATACGAACGTGGAGAGTATAGAAAAATAAAGTACTCCATCCAATCAACCACCCTGGAGCAGGACTTGAAAAGAGTACAAATTGAAAATAAAGTGAGGGCCCATTATTTTGAGGTTGAGAATCTGAGTAAACAGATTGAACTCCAGGAAAAAATAGTGACAAATACACAAATCCTACTAAGAGGAGAAGAATTGCGGTTCCGCGCAGGAGAAAGTAGTCTTTTTTTGGTAAATGCCAGAGAAACAAGAGTATGGGAAGCCACTCAGAAATTAGAAGAAATCAAGACTAAATATTTAATAGCCATCCAAAAACTATTCTGGTCCGCAGGTGTTCTAATCTAGTTAACCTTTAAATAACCCCAGCCGCTTATCTTTATCACCTTCATAAAAACAAAAAATGTCCTCTACCCCTTCTTTTAAAGATTACATCAAAAGTCTGCCAAACGATCTCACTGCTTCGGTGGTGGTATTTTTGGTTGCACTACCCCTTTGTCTTGGGGTAGCCTTAGCTTCCAATGCACCTTTATTCAGCGGTATTATTGCCGGTGTGATTGGAGGTATAGTAGTGGGGCTTGCCAGCCGGTCTCATCTTAGCGTTAGCGGACCCGCAGCAGGATTAACGGCAATTGTTGCAGGTTCACTGGCCTTGCTTCCATCTTTTGAAGCATTTCTTTTGGCTGTAGTGATGGCAGGAGCCATGCAGCTGATACTTGGTTTTGCCAAAGCAGGTGTGATTGGAGATTTTGTTCCTGGCAGTGTGATCAAAGGAATGTTAGCCGCTATTGGTTTGATTTTATTGATTAATCAATTCCCGCATCTTCTTGGAGATGACTCACAGTTTGAAACAGATGAGGGGGTTCCTCGCAAAGGAAACATTTTTAGTAACTTCTTTTTTGCATTCACGAATATCAATACCAGCGCTTTTATAATTGGAGGGCTGGCATTATTGCTAAATATTTTTTGGGAAAAGTTTCAAAAAGGAAAAACAGGATTCATTCGGTTTGTTCCAGGTCCTTTACTCATGGTAATCCTTGGAGTAGTATTAAATCAGCTTTTTCAAACGCAAAACTGGCTTCCGGCACTTACAGGAGAACACCTGGTAATTCTGCCCATGGCAAATACCCCCACCGAATTCTTTTCCTTTTTCACCAGCCCTGATTGGTCTCAACTTGGCAATTCTGCAGTGCTTACCGTAGCAGTTACACTGGCATTGGTTGCCAGTTTGGAGACCTTACTCAGCATCGAGGCGGTTGATGAGTTAGACCCCTATCAACGAGTAACCCCCACCAATCGCGAGTTAAAAGCGCAGGGCTTGGGTAATATCGTATCTGGACTGTTGGGAGGACTTCCTGTTACCAGTGTAATTGTTCGCTCCTCTGCCAATGTAAATTCTGGTGCCAAAACCAAAATGTCTACCATTTATCATGGTACCCTCCTGTTACTTTGTGTAGCATTTATCCCATTCCTATTGAATCAAATCCCAAAATCTGCTCTTGCCGCTGTTTTGATATTTACCGGTTACAAATTGGCAAAGCCCTCCTTATTTGTTGGCTTTTATAAAAAAGGATGGAATCAGTTTTTGCCATTTGTGGGTACGATTCTTGCAATTTTGGCAACTGATCTATTAAAAGGGGTATTGATTGGTATTGGCATCGCTATCATCTTTATTATTCGATCCAATTTTAAGTCAGCCATTGTGGTGGTAAACGACACGAATAAATATTTAGTTCGCTTGCGTAAAGACGTTTCTTTTTTTAATAAGGCGATTCTAAAACAAGGTTTAGAAAAAGTACCTGCTAATTCTTATGTAATTATCGATATATCCCGTGCAGATTTTATTGATCAAGATATAATTGAAATCATAGAGGATTTTCAAAAACATGCTCCGCTGGAAAATATCAAAGTTGAGATCAAGCAAAGTCCCTTCAAAAAATCAATCTTTACTAACGCATAAACCAATTTTATGAAAGCTTACGAAAAACAGCAGAAAGTACCTTAGGCGCTGGGCTAAACGCCTCAGCCGGCACATCAAGTAAGTGCCAGGCTTGATAGCAAGATTGCATCATTACACTGAGGCGCCCAAAATCGGCGCCACCCACTGGGGCAACAATTCGATCGACCACCTCTTTTTGCAACATAAATACTTGGTCAAACACAACCCTTCTTTG
>CAIRNW010000066.1 GCA_903879995.1 uncultured Bacteroidota bacterium | reverse complement strand
TTACCGGGTCCTACTCCTAGCAAACCGCCTTTAGAAACTGCAATTTTTGCTTGATTAACCTGGTATGCATCTGTATTGACATCATCACTACCATAGATAAAACTCTCCACGCGATTAATCCAGGTATCTACTCTTCGTGTTAACGCTCCCTCCTCCTTCTTAATTGGTGTTGCGACTATTTCTTCAGGCTCTTCTTGCTGATGTTGATATACCGCTGCGCCAATAAGCATTAAAATAGGAATCATAGCCAGGCCAATCGTTAGTAACAAATGCTTGGTATTGGCTCTGCCGATGAACAAGAGTAATAGACAGCTGGCTCCTAATAATAAAGCGGTCGACAAGTTAGCCGGGGCAATCAATAAGCAAGTAACAGCCACTGGCCAAATTACCATGAGATAACCTTGTCGAAAATCCTTGATCATCTCTTGTCGTTTACTCAGTAAACGTGCCAGATACATGAAGAGTGCTAATTTGGCCAAGTCAGAAGTTTGCACGGTCATATTGATCAATGGCAGGCGTATCCATCGACTTCCCTCATTCATCGTAACGCCAAAAAATAAAGTATAAACCAATAGGGGGATAGAAAGCAGATATACAACTCGTGCTGCTTTTGAATAAAAGGTATAATTAACCAAATGCGCAAAATAGATAACCAACAAGCCCCCCAGAATAAAGGCCACTTGCTTAAACAGATAAACCTCCGTATTACCTTTGTAAAATTTATAAGCCAATGACCCAGTTGCACTATAAACCGCTAAGAGCGAAACAAGGGTTAAAACAACTACCAATGCCCAAATCACTTTATCGCCCTTTGTTTTTTGTAACAAACGGTCCGTTGTGAAACTGTTCCTTAATTCACCTAATCGTATGTCCTTCGTTGCTTCCATTCTTATAAATCGCGTACTGCGTTTTTAAATTGTTGACCTCGATCTTCGTAGTTCTTAAACAGATCAAAACTGGCACAGGCTGGGCTGAGTAGAACGGCATCTCCTTTTGTTGCCAACCGAAATGCCAGCTGTACTGCTTCTGCTGCATCTTGTGTATCTACCAGTACAGGAACCACCCCTTCAAAAGCCTCATGGATTTTTTTAGTATCAACACCCAGACAAATAATTGCTTTCACTTTTTCTTTTACACCTTCCAACAACAAGGAATAGTCATTTCCTTTATCAACTCCACCTAAAATCAATACGGTAGGATGCGTCATACTCTCTAGCGCGTACCAAGTTGAGTTGATATTGGTGGCCTTACTATCATTGATAAATTGAACACCCCGTACCGTAGCTACATATTCCATACGATGCTCGAGCTGTTCAAAATTTTGAACAGCATCCCGAATTTTATCTTTTCGTATGGTCAATGTTGCCGCTGCTACACAGGCAGCCATTGTATTATACTGGTTATGCTTGCCCTTGAGTGCAAAATCAAATACACTCATCGACATCACTTCATTACCTGTACGCACGTACATGTCGCCATCTTTAATAAACCCTCCGTTTGGTACTTCTCTTTTCATGCTAATGGGCAGTTGTGTTGATTGAATTGGAAAATTTTTTATATGTGTCTCGGTAACAGTATCGTCTGCGCAATAGATAAAATAATCCTCGGGCTTTTGATTACTAGCTATCCGAAACTTGCTTTTTATATAGTTCAGAAAAACATAATCGTAACGATCCAAATGATCTTCCGTAATGTTGGTAAGTATGGCAATGTTGGGTCTGAATGTTTGAATATCATCCAACTGAAAACTGCTTACCTCTACTACATAGAGTGGGCGGGGATCAAGTGCAACTTGTCGGGCAAACGAGTAACCAATATTACCCACCAACGCCACATCAAGTCCTCCCTTCTTACACAATTGATAAACCAGTGAGGTGGTAGTTGTTTTACCGTTACTTCCCGTGATGGCAACAATTTGGCTTTCTCCTTTGTGGCGATATGCCAATTCCACTTCACTGATCACTGGAATCCCTTGTGCACGAATCGATTTCATTACAGCTGATTTTTCAGGTATACCCGGACTTTTAACCACTTCATCAGCTGCTAAGATTTTATCGAGCGTATGACCTCCTTCCTCAAAAGGAATGGTTGCCTCACTGAGCTCCTTACGATAGTTTTCCTTCAAAGAACTTCCGTCGGACAAAAACACGTCATAGCCTTCTTTCTTCGCCAATAGTGCGGCCCCCACTCCGCTCTCTCCTCCACCAACAATGACCAGTTTCATCTCAACTTTAATGTTACAATACTCAATACCACCAGCAACACGGTTATAATCCAAAACCGGGTAACAATTTTTACTTCATGCAATCCCTGCACCTGATAATGATGATGCAATGGAGCCTTGAGAAAAATGCGTCTACCTTCTCCGTATTTGCGTTTAGTATATTTGAAATACCCTACTTGTAAAATCACACTCAACGACTCCACCAGAAATACGCCACAGAAAATAGGGATCAATAATTCCTTGTGTACAATAATGGAAAGTGAGGCAATGATGCCACCCAGCATCAAACTACCCGTATCTCCCATAAATAATTGCGCAGGAAATGAATTGTACCATAAAAAGCCTACGCAGGCACCAATCATAGCAGCGATATATACAGAGAGTTCACCAAGATTGGGGATGTACATGATATTCAGATAATCTGCGAATACCAGGTTTCCACTTGCATAGGCAAAAATTCCTAGTAAAACACCAATCAATGCCGCAGTTCCCGTAGCAAGACCATCTAATCCATCCGTAAGGTTAGCTCCGTTGGAAACGGCCGTAATAATAAAAATTACAATCAGGATATAGAGCAACCAGGTGTACTCTCTCCAAGAAGCAGGTAAGAGCTTGGCATAATTAAACTCATGATTCTTTACAAAAGGGATGGTAGTGATGGGGGTTTTTGTTTCAACGTAATAATGTGTTTTTCCATTGAATGTTTTTGCAAACACCGCTGGATCAGCAGCAGGATTTTTACCACGATACTCTCTCCAGATTACTGTTTCTGCATTGAAATAAAGTGTGGCGCCAACGGTTAGCCCCAACCCAACCTGACCCAGAATTTTAAACCAACCGGCTAATCCATCTGCATTGGATTTTTTATACTCCTCTCCCTTTTCCTGTGCTAACCGCTTACTTCTCAATTTGAGATAATCGTCTATAAAGCCAACAATTCCCATCCAAATTGTACTGACGATCATCAACTGTACGTAGACCTTTGTTAGGTCAGCCAGTAAAATTGTAGGAATCAAGATAGCCAGGATAATAATAATACCCCCCATCGTTGGAGTTCCCTTTTTACTGACTTGACCTGCCAATCCTTCTTCGCGAATACTTTCGCCAATTTGATGACGCTGTAAAAAGAGAATTAGTTTTTTACCATAGACAAGCGTAATAAAGAGGGAGAGTAAAATCGCTAAGGCAGTGCGAAAGGTGATAAAGTCAAACACACGACTACCAGGGAAGCGAATTCCTTCTTCATTTAGCCAATCAAACAAATGGTAGAGCATTTTACTTCTTTTACTTACTCAGTTTATTAATCCAGTTTCGAACAGTTTCCCGATCATCAAAATATTCCCTTACTCCTTTCACCTCTTGATAGGTCTCATGCCCTTTGCCTGCAACCAAAATGATGTCCTGCGGCTGAGATAAGACCAAAGCGGTTTTAATCGCTTCATCTCTGTTCAAAATGGGGATATACTTTTTTCGATCCGCTGCAGGAATTCCTTGTTCCATATCTATAAGAATGGCTGCTGGATCTTCACTACGTGGATTGTCACTTGTAAAAATCACTCGATCACTATGCGCACATACCACCGCAGCCATCAAAGGACGTTTGGTTTTATCACGATCACCTCCACATCCCGTTACCGTAGTGATGTGCTGATTCGGACTTCTGAATTGTTTGATGGTACTCAAAACATTCAGCAAAGCATCCGGCGTGTGTGCATAGTCAACAATCACCATTACGTTTTCAACAGGAGAAACAATACACTCAAATCGTCCTGGCGCCCCTGTCAACTCACTTAAAGAAGTCAATGCAGCAGTTTTATCTAGTCCAAGTGCACGTGCTGTTGCATAGACAGCCAAAAGATTGTAGGCATTAAAACTGCCAATCAACCGAAAATGCACTTGCACATCATCAATATCCAATTGCAAGCCGGCTAACGTATTCTCCAAAATCTTGCCTTTGTGATCTGCAATGGTGTTGAGCGCATAGTAGATTTTCTTGGCCGATGTATTTTGAAGCATCACTTTACCCCGCTTGTCATCGGCGTTGCTTACTGCAAAAGCGTGAGTACCCAAATGATCAAAAAATGATTTTTTGACTTCCAGATAGGCCTCAAAGGTTTGATGATAATCCAAATGATCATGGGTAATATTACTAAACACACCCCCTGCAAATTCTAAACCAGCAATACGATGCTGGTGAATAGCATGGGAGCTTACCTCCATGAATACATGTGTACATCCGGCTTTTTTCATTTCACTGAGTAATGACTGAAGCGCAATCGGATCAGGCGTAGTATGAGTAGAAGGAATACTAATCTCCCCAATCTTATTCTCGACTGTGCTGATCAACCCACAGGTATATCCCCGACTTGTAAAGAGCTTGTATAGCAAGGTTGCTATTGTTGTTTTTCCGTTAGTACCCGTTACACCAATCACTTTCATGCAGGTGCTGGGTTCTCCAAAAAAACGAGCGGCTAGTTGTCCAACCAGTACTGTAGTGTTTTCAACCTGCACCCATGTAAGGGTAGTTTTTCCAATCGGTTTTTCTTCACACAATACTGCTGCTGCTCCCGCCGCAACTGCTTTTTCAATGAACGCATGTCCGTCTTGCTTTGTTCCTCGCACCGCAATGAACAAAGTCCCTTCTTTCACTTGTCGCGAATCAGTAGTAATCGAATGGACCATACAATCCATCGATCCTTGCACCGTTATAGTGCCGATTCCTTGCAACAATTCACTCAGCTTCATTTCAATTTTATTTCAACTTAGCTCCAACACTACCTGCAGGGGTCTGTCAATTGCAGTACCCGGCGGTATTGATTGAGCCATGATTCTTCCTTTTCCCTTTACAGTTACACGCACCCCCATGTTCTCTAATAAATACAACGCATCCCGTAAAGCCATTCCTTTTACATTTGGCATCACCTTATTTCGTACAGGCTGTGCCTTTAAAACAGATCGTCCATTTTCTGCATAAGCTCTGCCCCAAACCTGTTGTTGAACTGAGTCCGTATATCCAATAGAAAGTGTGCGGTATATTTTTTGAATATCCGGTGCATAGCCTGCATAGTAATACACCGAACTATCTCGCTTGGTCACAAACTCCGAAGCATCTTTTCGTTCTACGTACAGTGCATAAGCCTTAAGCGCAATTTCTCGAAACACCGGTGCGGCTACAGTTCCTCCGTAATGGGAGGCAGCAAAAGGTTTAGTGCGAACTACTACAATGCAAGAATATTGAGGACGGTCAGCAGGAAAATATCCAACAAAAGAAGCTTGATATACACGATCCCCATATTTAATAGGACCATCAGCTACCAAGGCCGTTCCAGTTTTACCCGCCACGGCAAAAGGCATTCCTTCAAACGCACGTCTTGCCGTTCCTTCTGTTACTACAGATTCCATAGAAGCTCTTGCGGCCTTGATTACATCGGGTCTGCAAAGCTGACTTTCTAAAACCGCAGGTGTATACTCTCTGAATATGATACCGCCTTGCTGAATACGACTCACCAAAAATGGCTTCATCATTTTTCCATCATTGGCTATGGCATTATATAGAGTGAGAGTATGTAGGGGACTAACCTGTAGTGCATATCCGAAACTCATCCATAACATATTCCCCAACGAACTTCCTTTCTCATTCAAGGGTGCCATACGTGGACGAGGTACATTATTCAAGTCAATAGGAGAACGAGTATCCAATTGATAGCGGTGTAAATAATCTTTTAACTCAATTGGATTTTTCCCAAAAGCCTTTAAGGCCAACTTACTCATCCCCACATTCGAGCTATGTGCAAAACACTCTTGCACCGTTAAAAATGGTTTGGGAGAACGCTCCGCATCGTAGACTAGCTTGGGGCCTACCATTGCTTTTCCTGCACTTCCAATTTCTACCTGATCTGATATTTTACTGGTACCCTTTTCCAACACCGCTAACAAGGTGGCTAATTTGATTGTTGAACCTGGCTCAGTTGTACGCAGGGCATAATTATCATCTTCCCAATAGCTCCCATCCGGACGACGACCCAAATTGGCAATTGCTTTGATTTTACCGGTTGCTGTTTCCATCACAATCGCTGTTCCGTACAAGGCTTCGCTCTGCAACATCATTCGCATCAAAGCTGTTTCCGTTATGTCTTGCAAGCGCAAGTCAAGCGTGGTGTATACATCCTTTCCGTGTTCGGGTTCGGTTTCATATCCTGCAATTGGAATCGCTGCACCCCCTGCAACAAACCGAACTAATTTTTGTCCTTCTCTTCCACTGAGAACAGTATCGTAGCTTTTTTCGATTCCAACATTTTGCTTTTTTACTTTTCCGTCGCTTGCAATATGCTCTCTGGAAAGACCAATGGTACGGCCTGCGAGTAATCCAAAAGGAACTAATCGTTTGCTGTTAGTCTCCACAATTACTCCACTTCGGTTAGGACCTAAACGAACCAATGGTAATTCCCGGAACAACTTATACTGTGCAAAACTCAATTTCTTCTTGAGTGGATAGTACCTTGACTTTTTCTCCCAGGCTTTTACAATATCTTCTTTGTAGGCCGCTGCCGTTTTATCCTGAAAGAGTCCAGCTAATGCAATTGAAAAAGAATCGATATTTTCTTTGAATCGTTTTCCCTTTTTTTCCCGCAACCCATCAGCACAGAGATCCAGATAGATATCAAAGGTGGGAACAGAAGTACTAAGAAACTGCCCATCCTCGCTATAAATAGTTCCTCGCTGCGCATCGAGCGTTACAAAGCGCTGATGAAGACTGTCACTCATATTGCGCCAGTAAGCACCTTCAATACGCTGAATATAAAAAGCCCTTCCCATCACCAACACGCCTAACAGCGCGAGCCCGATGAATGAGAGATAAACCCTCCATAATATGTCGCGTTTTACTTCCACTCGTTTTATTCTGCTTTAGCTTGACCACTGTCCACTAACACAACTGGTGAAACAACCAGTTCCTTCAACCCCAATGGCTCAACCGCTTTTATTAATTCACTTTGTTTACTACTTGCAATTAGTTCGCCCTTTATTGTTTTATATTCATAGTTCAACTCCTTCACCGCACGCTCTGTTCGGTTGATGTCCCGAATAGTCTTATTAGCATGATGCCCATTATAGATGTAACAAACCGCTAAAAAAGCCAGGAACAGCATAAAGGGAACTTGCTGT